>JASFNS010000365.1:0-3285 GCA_050116915.1 Thiogranum sp.
TCCCTGCCGGCCTACAGCCTGAGTATGGAAGTCCAGGACCGTCTGCGCGAGCAGATGCGCGCCATGGCGCGCGCACTGAAGGTCGTGGGGCTGATGAATGCCCAGTTCGCCATCAAGGACGAGGACATCTTTGTGCTGGAGGTCAACCCGCGCGCCTCGCGCACCGTGCCGTTTGTTTCCAAGGCCACCGGCTTGCCGCTGGCCAAGATCGCGGCCCGCTGCATGGCCGGGCGCTCGCTGAAGGCGCAGGGTGCGACGGAGGAACTGGTACCCTCGTACTACTCCGTCAAGGAAGCGGTGTTCCCGTTCGTGAAGTTCCCCGGCGTCGATCCGCTGCTCGGCCCGGAAATGAAGTCCACGGGCGAAGTGATGGGTGTCGGGCGCAGCTTCGGCGAAGCCTTCGCCAAGGCTCAGCTCGGTGCGGGCGAGGATCTGCCGCGCTCCGGCAGGGTGTTTATCAGTGTGCGCAATGCCGACAAGGAAGACGCCGTGCAGGTGGCCGGCGAGCTTGCCCGGCTGGGTTTCAGCATCGTGGCGACCCGCGGCACGGCGGCGGCGATCAGTGCTGCGGGTATCGCCTGCACGGTGGTCAACAAGGTGCTCGAAGGCAGGCCGCATATCGTCGACATGATCAAGAACGAACAGATCGATCTGATCGTCAACACCACCGAGGGCAAACAGGCGATCGCCGATTCCTATACCATTCGTGGCGCAGCCCTGCAGATCAAGGTGCCCTACAGTACGACCATGGCGCACGCCTACGCGACCAGCCTGGCGTTGACCTTTATCGATTCGCCACGCGTGGCGCGGCTGCAGGATTTACATCGGGAGCAGGTGGCATGACCAAGGTACCATTGACCAAGCGCGGCGCGGAGAAACTGCGCGCTGAACTGCAGCGGCTAAAGACGGTGGAGCGGCCGCGCATTATCCAGGCAATTGCCGAGGCGCGCGCCCACGGCGACCTCAAGGAAAACGCCGAGTATCACGCCGCGCGCGAACAGCAGAGCTTTACCGAGGGCCGTATCAAGGAAATCGAGGGCAAGCTGTCGCACGCCAATATCATTGACGTCACCAGTCTCGATGCCGGCGGCAAAGTGGTCTTCGGCGCAACCGTGGACCTGGCTGATGAGGATTCCGGCGAAGAAGTCACCTACCAGATCGTCGGCGAGGACGAGGCGGATATCAAGCACGGTATGATATCGGTCAGCTCGCCGATAGCGCGTGCCCTGATCGGCAAAGAGGAAGGCGACGTCGCCACCGTGGTAGCCCCCGGCGGCGAGCGCAATCTCGAAATCGTCGAAGTGCGTTACGAATAGACCGCTGCCGCGCAGGCCGAACACCTTTGTCTGATTTCCGTCTTCTCGCCGGCGAACGCATTCTCCTGACGCTGTGGGTAGGCGGACTGTGGGCGATCGGCTACATCGTGGCGCCGGCGTTGTTCGCCAATCTGGACGACCGGGCTCTGGCCGGTTCGCTGGCGGGGGTCATGTTCGAGATCATCGCCTATGTGGGTCTGCTGTGCGGTGGTCTGTTACTGGTGTTCAACCAGATGCGCAACAGCCGGCGGCTCAACTGGCGGGCGCTGGTGCTGCTGCTGATGCTGTTGCTGATTGCGGTGGGGCAGTTCTACCTTGCCCCCATGATCGCCGGGCTGCGCAGCCAGGGCCTGGCGGATTCGGTGCAGTTCGGGCGTTTGCACGGCGTGGCCGCGAGTGGTTACCTGCTTACCAGCCTGCTGGGCCTGGCGCTGGTCATCGCCGGCCCCGAATCAGACTGAACCCGCGAACAGGTAAGCGATACCGCCGACAAACAGTGCGGGCGGCAGGATGGCGCTGCGCGGCAGCCGCTCCAGCGACCTGAGAATCGCCAGCCCGACATAGATGCACAGCATATACACGGGCACCACGCGCAATGATGTCAGGTGAAACACGTCACTCGGCAGGTAATAGGCGTAGTAATTGTTCATCAGCAGCAGAAATACGAAATTCCCGCTGACCTCGAAGATGAACGGCGCCTCGAAGCCGATGATGAGTGCCTTGGCGCAATCGCTGTTCCAGCGCGGCGTAAGTTTCTGTTCCAGTGACTGCCGGGTGAAGTACAGGTGCACGCCGTAGGCTGTCCAGACGATGACCGCCAGAGCCGACACATTGGCGTCGTGCAGCGGGAAAGCGCGGTACTCCCAGAGTTTGTTGCCCACCCACATTGCGTAGAGCGGGTTGATGACCGACTCGGCGACAACGGCGAGCAGCAGGACGGAGGAGGCCGTCAGCGCCAGTCGATAGATGTCGATAACCAGCCTGCCGCCCAGAATCCGCCGATTGACGGCAAACGATATCAGTATCAGCAACGTGGCGAATGCGATTCCGGCAATGACTTCCATGCTGGCCCTTTCCCGGTGGGTGTCCCTGTTCAGCTTATCCGTTTTTTTTGTATCGGCCAGCCCCGCAGCGGCTGAACCGGGCGGTATCGGTTGCGCCCGACCTTCGTTTGCCGGCGCGCATGTGCTACAGTCGGGCGCCGTGTCAGACACTCTCGAAAGTTTCGATTCCATGCTCGATCGGGCAGCCGTGCCCGCCATCGCCCGCACCTAGCGCGGGATTGCCGCGCCTGACCATGTCGACATCCCTTCTGTTAGCCCTCACGTTGCTCTTGCCCTTGCTCTCGGGCGTCGTGGCCTTCGCCGCCGGGCGCCGGCCGGCGCTCATGCGCGGGCTGGTGTTTCCGCTGCTGGGTGCGGCGGGCCTGATGGCGGTGGGGCTGGGCGGCCACGCCCTGCTGCGGGGCACCAGCGAGACAATGGTCTATGCGCTCGGGCTGCCCTGGCTGCACTGGCACCTGCAGGTGGATCCTCTGGCCGGTTTTTTCCTGGCATTGATCGGCTTCGTGGTGGTCGCCGTGAGTCTGTTCGGGCCGGGCTACGTCCGCGAGTTCGAACACGGCAAACAGTCGCTCGCGGTACTCGGATTTTTTACCGGGCTGTTTGTCAGCGGCATGCTGATGGTGGTGGTTGCCGCTGACGCCTTTTCGTTCATGCTCGCCTGGGAGCTGATGTCGCTGTCCAGCTATTTCCTGGTGGTCTATCAGCACCGCAACGCGGCCAACCGCCGGGCCGGATTTCTGTACCTGCTCATGGCCGAGGTGGGTGCGCTGACGATTCTGCTCGGTTTCGGCGTGCTCGCCGGCTTCGGCGACGGGTTCTCATTTGCGGCAATGCGCGAGGCACCGCTGACGCCGGTCTGGGCGTCCATCGCTTTTGCCCTCGGCGTGCTGGGCTTCGGCATGAAG
>JASFNS010000366.1:0-3283 GCA_050116915.1 Thiogranum sp.
TTCACCATTATTTGAAACTGACGGCGAGTGAGCCATAGATGCGCCGGTCTATGGTGTTTCTGAGCCGGGTATCCTGCTTGTCGTCGAACAGATTCTGAACGTCAAAGGCGAGCGTGAAGTCCCGCCTGGCGGTTGAAATAGTGCGGGCCAGACGGATGTCCACCCGCTTCTGATCGGGACGGATGTCATTGGTGGCCAGCTGTTTCATGTCCGACATATAGTAGAAACCGACGCTCGCCATGTAGCCCTGGCCGAATTCGTGTATCGCGAGTACGTTCGCTATATCGGATGGCCCGGCGTCTCTGTAGTGACCGCTACCGACGTTGTCGGTGCCGTTGATGTCCTGGTGGGTGTAGTTGATATTCAGGCGGTTGCCGTTACCGGGCCGGTACTGCGCAGACACCTCGATACCCTTGATCCGGGCATTGTCGCGATTGCCGAAGAACTGCGCAGTGCCGTCGATGCCGAGCGGATACAGCGTGCTGTCATAGACGATCAGTTTGTCCAGTTCATCATAGAAATACTTGACATCCAGCGATGTGTAAATGGCCGGGTACTCGCCGATATAGCCGATTTCATAGGCGGTAATCTGCTCGGAGTCGATATCGCCGGCGTCGAACAGCAGTACGTTGTTGGGTATCGGCAGGGGAAAGCGATAGTCCGGTGACTGCTCGAACAGGAAGGGGTCGCGGTAGCTGCGGGATGCCGACACGCGGATGGTGTGATTCGGCCGCACATGATGGTTTATCGACATCCGCGGCGATACGTGGTCACCACCGGTGTCCGTGTCTTCATACATGACGCCGGCGTTCAGCAGGGTCTTGTCGCTGAGGTGAAGCTCGGCATTGGTGAAAATCCGGTAGGAGTCGTTATGCACCGAATCGGTGGTATTGAAAAATGCCGGGCCGTTGACTTCGTCCTTGCGTGCGCCAAGCCCCCAGACCAGCCGCAGCGGCTGCAGCGGTCTGAGGATGTTCTGAAACTCCAGGTCGTAGCGATCGGCGGTCAGCCTCTCGTCGATATACACCTGTGCACCGCCCAGCAACGCGATCGGGTTGGTGCTGAAGTCGTTAATGTCCTTGTTCTGGTTGTGGTAGAACTGAAAATAGAACTCCTCGTCGCTGGACAGGGTGTGCGTCCATTTCACCTGCTGGAACTGACTGTAGGTCTGCCGCTTGTGGTTCGGGATCAGGTCATCGAAGACGTTGTCGCTGCCTCTCGGCCCGTTGCTGTGTCCAAGCTGGACCGTCAGCGTATTGTTGAGGTCGACCTGGTAGTCGCCGCGCATGTTTATCAGCGTGACTTCCTTGTAGTCGTAGCGCTTGTCAAAGCCGTTGTCCTCGCGGTAGGCCGCGGTTACCCGGTAGTCCAGGCGTTTGTATTCGCCGCCATAGTGCACGAAACCTTCCGCCAGGCCGTCGGTGCCGAGGTTGGTTTTCAGCTTCAGCCCCTGGTCGAGCACGGCGTGCCGGGTGATGATATTGACCACCGAGGTAAATGAGTTCGATCCGTAGCTGGCGGCATTCGGACCGCGGATGACCTCGATGCGCTCGATATCGTCGATGGTCAGTGGCAGATCCGTCCAGGCAACACCGCCCAGCGCCGGTTCATAGACCGAGCGACCGTCGACCAGAACCTGCATCTGGCGCGAAAAGCGGTCCACCAGCATGTGGTAGCCGATGGCCTGGGTATAACCGTCGTCATAGTTGACGATAAAGCCCGGCGCAAGCCGCAGCAGGTCGGGGATTTCGGTGAAACCGGAGGCGACCATCATTTGCCGGTCGATGATGGTCGTTGCGATGGGTGCGTCGGCCAGCGGCTGGGGCAATCGGGAGGCCGAGAGCACGATCGGCAGGTCATCGAGAAAGGCGTCTTCGGACAATAACTCGGCATCGGGCCGCGTGCCCGCGAGCGTCCCGAACGACAGCAGCGACAGCGGTAAAAATGCAAAACGCAACAATGACTTCAACCGGGGGGCAAAGCCGCGGAAACCCCGCGCCCGGTGTACTCTCTGGCAAACAGGCATGCTGATATCACTTCTTTCTAGTTGTCGAAGCCCACAACGAACACGCGGTGAGCACGGCCCGGTGACGGCCGCGAAGACTCTCATCTGTGTTGTCGGCTATCCTAGGGAAAATCTTTAGTAAAGGCAATGAGTTGCGGGAAATTTGTCCGAACGTTTCGCGGCTCCGCGGCGGCGCGGCGTTGCAGCGGGCAGACGGCGGCGGACCGCTGCCCCGGGTCCCAGGGCCGGGCTTCTGCGTCGCGAGACACTCCTGGGGATGTCGCAGGGCCGCATTCCGGCGGCGCCACTGACGCACTGTTATAGTTGGGCCATGCGCAAGCGCAACATCACACTATGGGTCCTCACCGTGGTCACCGGGTGGGGACTGGGCTGGTACACGCACGAGCGCTGGAGCCCCCGTCCGGGCGCGACCGCTGCCACGCCGCCGGCGGCGCTGTCGCCGACCTCTTCGAGCCCGGCGCCGGACGCGGTCGTTGCTGCCCCGCAGCGGGATCGCGAAGGCGATATGGCGCAGTTGCTGGAACGCAAAGCTTTTGTGCGCGCGGTCGAGCGCTACGAGGCGTTGCAGGGGCAGGCCGATGACGCCGCTGCGCAGCGCGCCAGGGAGCAATTGCTGGCCTACGCCCGCCGGCTGGTCGCGCAAGGCGACTACATGTCGGCCATGCAGCTGTTGCAGCGCTATCTGCAGGTCGACTACCGCGATGTGCAGGCGCGCATGCTGCTGGCAGAGGTCTATCGGGGCAGGCATGAATTGCGCGCGGCTATCGACCAGCTCTATGAGGCGAAAGGCCAGGCCTGGCGCCCGCAGGTGCTGGACCGGCTGAACCGGCAGATTCGTGCGCTGGTGGCGGAGTATGCGCAGAGTCTGAAGCAGAGCGGCGACAACAGCGGTGTGCTGGCACTCTACCAGGATCTCACCCAGCTCGAACCCAGCTATGCGCCGTATTTTATCGGTCTCGCCGTCGCCCAACTGGCGCTCGACGATAGTGACGCCGCCCGTCAATCGCTGTTGCTGGTGGCACAGGACCCACAGGTTGGCGCGAAGGCGCGGGAGCTGCTTGAACGCGTGCGTGTTGCCACGGTCGAAGCGCAGCAGCCGGAAGCGGCCGCAGCGGCGACCACGGTTGCGGGCATACCGTTGCTGCGTAGCGGCAGCCATTTTCTCGTCGAGGCCCGCCTGGGCCAGACGCAGCCGGCGCGCCTGCTGATCGACACCGGTGCCAGCCTCACCATGCTCACAGCCGACACGCTGAAACG
>JASFNS010000367.1:0-3279 GCA_050116915.1 Thiogranum sp.
ACTTCCAGGAGTCGCTCAAGAACTATCGCGACCTCGGCTACCTGTCGAAGCTGCTGAACCAGTGGCTGGACAACATGGACATCTACTATGCCATGGTTGATGCGCGGCGAGAGGCCTACGAACAGCGCGCACCCAAAATACGCGACCGACTGGACAAGCAGGAAGCGGCCGCACTGCAGGCGCGCTGGCAACACTACCGCGATCAGCTTGCCGCTGACCGCAAGGATGGTAACCCACTCGATCTCGCCACCGGCAAGGAAAAGCACCAATGGGCGCTGCTCGAAAAAGTTCAGGCCCGGCTGGCCGCGCTGCCGGACGAGGCGCGCTTTAACGACATGCGCGCCAAGGCGCAGTGGCTGAAGGGAGTCCTCTACTGGCAGTTACAGGCGGATTACAAAATACGCTTGTGGGATGTGCACAAGCAACTGGCGGCACTCGAGCCGCAGGTCGCGGAGACGCTGGATAAGCACCGGCAGATCGACGCCGCACTGGATAACGTCAAGGCGGGCTTCATTGGCTACAACGAACGCATCGAGGCACTGCGGGCGCGCATACTGGCGCTGTTGCCGCGGATTGCGGCGGCGCGCGGCCAGTCCGGTCAGCGCCTGCAGCACCTCGCACTGGAGGAACTGGAAACCCGCAAACAGCGGCTGGTCAGCTACCGCAGCCAGGCCCGCTACGCCCTGGCGCGCAGCTACGACCAGCTCGCGCGTACCCCGGGGGCTCGGCCGTGAGATGCGCCCTGGCGATGCTGGTTGTGAGCTTGACGCTGTCAGGCTGCTCGTCCGTCGTCGGCCTGACCGATTACAACCAGCAGACCGTCGGTTCACTAAGCCAGGTGGATCTGCCTCCTGTGCAGCCCTCGGAGCCGGAAAAGAACCGCGAGATTGCCATGCGTCACTACCAGGCTTTCCTCGAAGAGTCGCCCGACAGCAAGTTCGCGCCCGAGGCCATACGCCGGCTGGCCGACCTAAGCCTGGAGTCCGAACAGGAAGCCTTGGCCGAAAACAAGCTGCCACCCGGCGAATCCAGGGCCGCCAAACTGTACGCCGAGCTGCTGGAGCGCTTTCCTGATTACCCGGATAACGATACGGCGCTGTACCAGCTCGCCCGCGCCCGCGAACAAAGCGGTGAAGTCGAGCCGGCAATGGCGGCGCTAACCAGCTACGCCGGTCAATACCGCGATGGCGACAAATACGACGAGGCCCAGTTCCGCCGCGGTGAATACCTGTTCGTGCGCCGCGAATACCGGCAGGCCGAACAGGCCTACCAGGCCGTGCTGGACCAGGGCCCTTCATCCGAGTTCCACCAGCAGGCACTGTACAAAATCGGCTGGGCGCGCTTCAAGCAGAATGACTACCAGGCAGCCCTGGATGCCTTCATGCAACTTCTGGACGAGACCATCGGCAGGCTCGACACCGCCGAGCTGCCGGATACGATAAACCGGACCGACAAAGAGCGCATCGACGATACCCTGCGGGCGGTCAGCCTGAGCTTTTCCTATCTCGGCGACAATACCGAGATCCGCGACTACTTCGCCAGACAGGGCGCGCGCAACTATGAACCGCTGATCTATGCGCAGCTGGCGGCGCTGCACCTGAGCAAGGAGCGCTTCACCGACGCCGCCGGGATCTACAGTCTGTTTGCCGACGTCCACCCGCAGCACCGTGAAGCGCCGCTGTTCCAGTCGCGCGTCATCGACGTCTACAAACGGGCCGGTTTCAGCGAGCGCGTTCTGGAAGAAAAGCAGGCGTTCGTCGAACGCTACGAACCGGCGACCGAATACTGGAAACACCACACTCCGGCGGAAGTCCCGGGACTGCTGGAGCAGGTCCAGCGGCACCTGCGCGATGTCGCACGGCACTACCACGCAGTGGCGCTGGCGCAGAATCAGGCCGGGGATTATGCCCGGGCCGGTCACTGGTACAAGCTCTATCTGCGCTCGTTTCCCGGGAGCGAACAGGCGCCCTACATGAATTTCCTCTACGCCGAACTGCTGACCAGCGGCGGCCAGCATGGCCTTGCGGCGGTCCAGTATGAACGCACCGCCTACGACTACGGCCGGCACGACAAGGCTGCCGAAGCCGGCTATGCCGCGCTGCTCGCCTACGACAAGCACGAACCGGTATTGCGCGGCGCGGACAAAGCCAACTGGCACCGTGCCGGCATCGCCAGCGCACTACGCTTCAGTGAGCAGTTCCCGAATCACAAGGAGGCACTGCCGGCCCGCACCCGTGCGGCCCAACAGCTGTACGCGCTGAAAGAATACGCCGCGGCCATTGCCGCAGCACAGCCGATCGCCGACAACCCTCAGGCACCGGCGGACCTGCAGTTGTCAGCCTGGACCGTCATTGCCCACGCCCAGTTCGACCAGGCCGACTACCAGCGTGCCGAACTCGCTTACCGGCAGGTGTTGGCGCGCACCGCGGACAACGACAAAACGCGCGCCGCGATGCAGGAGAAGCTCGCCGCGAGCATCTACAAACAGGGTGAGCAGGAAAAAGCCGCCGGCAACCTCGCCGGCGCCGCCGAGCATTTTCTGCGCATTGCCGGGGCGGTACCCGGCTCCAGTATCAATGTCACCGCGCAGTACGATGCGGCGGCTGCCTACATCGCCCTCAAACAGTGGCCCGACGCCATACGTATTCTGGAAAAGTGGCGCCGCGACTACCCCCGACACGACCTGCAACTTGACGTCACCCGCAAACTGGCCGTCCTGTACCGCGAGAACAATCAGCCCCTGCAGGCCGCCGCCGAGTTCGCACGAC
Organism: Thiogranum sp.; assembly: GCA_050116915.1. GTDB lineage: Bacteria > Pseudomonadota > Gammaproteobacteria > DSM-19610 > DSM-19610 > Thiogranum. Next base: position 2,769 of record JASFNS010000367.1, read on the forward strand.
TGTCGGACAGCGAAACAGACCCTGACCTGAAACGCGAGGCCACGCTGACCACGGCTACGCTCTACCAGCAGGCCGGGCGTGACAGCGAGGCGATCGAGGCCTACAAGCGTTTTGTCGAACGCTACCCGCAGCCGGTCGAAGCCGCCATGGAAGCGCGCTACCAGCTGGTGCAGTTGTATGACAAACACGCTCAGGCCGGGCAGCAGCGCTACTGGCAAAAACAGCTGGTCAGCGCCGACCGCGCCGCCGGTGGCCAGCGGACCGACCGCACCCGCTACCTGGCCGCTCACGCCCAGCTGGCGCTGGTCGCTGACGACTACCAGGCCTACCGCGATGTACAGCTGAAAGAGCCCCTGAAGAAGAATCTGGCCCGCAAGAAAAAGTACATGCAGGCCGCTATCAAGGGTTACAAGGACGCAGCCGCGTACGAAGTGGCCGAGGTGACCACCGAGTCGGCCTTCCGCATCGGGGAAATTTACGCCGATTTCGGCCGCTCGCTGATGAACTCGGA
>JASFNS010000368.1:0-3272 GCA_050116915.1 Thiogranum sp.
CAGCAAACCACCAGCTCGGATGCATATGACAGCTTCCTGCGCGGGCGACAGTATTTCTATCTCTACGCGAGCAAAGACGAAAACGTCAAGGCACGCGCTTTCTTCGAAGCCGCCGTCCGGTACGACCCTAATTATGCGCTCGCCTATGCCATGCTTGCCTGGACCTATGCCTACGACGCCATGAACGGCTGGAGCCAGGACCGCGAGGCGTCCTTGTATCGCGCCCTTGGACTCGCGCAAAAAGCGGTCTCGTTGAATGAAGCCCTGCCAGTCGCCTATTTCGTTACAGGTCTGGCCTACCGCGAACTGGGCGAATACATCAAGGCGCTCGTGGAGGCAGAAAAGGCAATTAAATACGATCCGGGCTACGCCAACGCACACCTGTTGGTGGCCACCTTGCTGCTTGCGGGAGGCCGTCCGCAGGAAGGACTGGACCGGATTCGGAAAGCCATGCTCATTAATCCACATCATCCTTACAACTACATACTTCACTTTGGCCAGGCGCTGTATATTCTGGGTCGTTACGATGAAGCGGCCACCTCCTTCGAGCAAGGGCTCGCAACCAATCCGGCGTCGCAACGGCTGCATATCTGGATGGCAGCTGCTTACGCGCAGGCAGGCGATGTGGAAAGCGCTCAATGGGAGGCGGACCAGATTCTCACGATGGATCCCAATTTCTCACTGAAGCGCATTGAACGCACGCTCCCCTTCAAGGACCCAGCCGACCGCGAGCGAGTTCTTGAGGGGCTGCGCAAAGCTGGATTGTCCTAACAACGCAGCGCGTCGAGTCTGTTATTCTCCAACAATCAGCCGACTTCAAGCTGAAGCACGGCCCAAGGTCAGATTTCTGCTCCATTGTGGGCACACACTCCAAGGTGTGGGCTTCCCGTTTAGGGTCGGACTAGGTCATTTAGGAGAAGCGAATATTGGCAATGCCTGCAGGTAGCATTCCCCGCTAAAGACCTGCCGTTCGCGCAAACGCAAGGTCGCGCAGGTGCGAGGTGTTGTGAGTATACGCGAAACGGCCTGGTCTCTCAGACAGCGGAGCGGTCTGTCACATTATTCAGCTGGTATCTCTTCCTCAAACGCCGCGAATTCGGCGGGACTCAATTGATCGTCATCGTTAACATCGGCCAGTTCAAAGCCTCCGTACTGGGAGACTGACAGACCGCGCGTTGCACTCGTCGTGGTCGTGACCTCGGTTTCCGACAAGTACCCACTTCCGTCGACGTCAACCCGCTTGAACTGTGCGAGCGAGCTCTCGTCAATGGTGTGATCTGCCCACACGGCCAGTGGAGCAAAAAGACCCAGAACGACGCCTATGGTGCCTATTGACTTCTTCATGGCATATCCCTCTGCAGTAATCGGAAATAAGTCAACAGAGCGGTTGTGTGCGTCATCTGTCACTGCCGCCACAGTTGACGCCGCACAAACCCTTGTGTTGATGCGGAAGCTTATAGCAGAGGTTCGATCGCGTTTTATGGCGAAATGCTGACGTTTGCCCGATCTTTTTGTGGCGTGCTTCGAATCCGCGTGAATTCAAAAGACTAAGCAGGTCGGGGACTACTCTTATCCAATCAGAATCTGGCCGAACCACTCTGGATTTCATTGAAGCGAGTAAATGCCTTTAGTGTGAAAACCTGCTATCCGCGGTACTAGCAGGCAAACGGTAACGGAAGGCTTGTTTGACAGGGCTTACCGAATTTCTCGGATTTCGGAAAATGACTGCTGAGTGTCCTGCTTTGCTTGCTTCCTACGCCTTCTAGCTGCCGTCAGGCTGGGAGGGCACCAGGATCGCCCCTGTCTCAGGGCCCTACGGGTCTGGCTTGGATCGCTATTTCGCTCTATGCGTGTGCAAATATAAGCGTTGGCTAAGCGACCGGCCTGGGTCGTTCTCTGCGCTTTAGCCGCCGCGAATATTAGAAAGCGATTAACGGCCCCTTCCGACCCTAAGCCCAAATGGGTTGATCGCGCGTAATGCGCGACGTCTCTTCCAGAAAGCAGACGTTTCGTACTTCAGCACCCTTTAGAGCGAGTGGCGCCGCTTCCGGCCAATTCCTGACCTACATAACTGACCAGCGAAGGGCAGGCATGTAGCAGAACGTGGCATTCGCTTCACGGAGTCGTCGATACTTCCCGGTTCGGCGAGAAATTGCCATCTCGCTTTTATCAATTCATCGGGAGTCAACCTGGCTCGATCCAAAGCAACTAATGCAATGCCGGCGCATCCTCTATCACCAGATAGCCCCGGTAGTGTTCTCCGTCGAGCGTGTGCATGGCTCCGTAGAGATCTGCCGCAGGCGCCCAGTACCAGGGATTGCGATGTCCGGCTACATCCAGCACCAGCACCGAATCACTCTGCTCATCGTAGGCTGCAACCGGAGAAATGTGGCCGTCAGTAGACGTCCCCAGGGCCTTGCCTTTGAAATTGACGACCAGGAATCGCTCGGAATCTGTGAGTACCGCCTTCAGGTCTTTGCGAAAACCTCTAATGGCATCCTCAGAATCCGTGTCGACGTAGTGGAGGACCACCCGGGCATGGTATGCCTCAAGTATTCCCTTGAGCTGGGCCAGTGTCAGTCCTGGTTGAATTTTCCCGGCTCCATCACCGGCGTTTTTCAACTCGATGACAACCCGGGCTTTTACCGGTTCTGTCCGTTCGTCGAGCAATGTCATCTGCGAGTATTCCCTGTATTGCAGGCGTCCACCACCCATAGCGCTCGGGACCACCACCTCGAGAGACCTTTGGCTCGGTACCTCATTCCTGTTCAGGCGCATAGCATTAAGCACGATCACCGAAGATGCAATCCCGCAATACAGGGGGTTGGCCTGGGGCTGAAAGTTGTCCGCAAGCTGAAAGAAATCATTCTTGTAAGACGAACGCGCGAGGCGCGTCTGTCCCTCTTCTGTATCCCAGCGTATGAGGACGGTCTCCCCTTGCGGCGAGAAACTGCTGGGTCCGAAGACGCCATAGTTCGTTGTCTTTTCCCCCGCGTGGGCAGAAACGATAAGCATCAACGAGGCGCAGAAAACGCCAAAATGAAAAACCAGTCTGCATTCAAGAGTCATTGGCCGCGCTTTCGGGTGCAAGGAATTTAAAAATATTAACACGATTCTGGCCAGATTCCCGCGCTAATGGAGCGTTGTGCCAATCGCGTCACGATGCGACAGGGCGATTCATCCCGTCTGAATCCAATGGTCCGACTTCACTGCCCCGGCGCCGTTCATGGAAAAATCGTGAGCGACAAGGTTGGGGCGCTCTTTCACGTTCA
>JASFNS010000369.1:0-3269 GCA_050116915.1 Thiogranum sp.
TTCGAGGAGTTCACCAGCGGGAATTTCGAGTTTGGCGCAGAAGCGTCCGCGGTGGCGATCACTGCCGGCGCCTCCGCCCGGGCCAGCACCACCGGCAGCTCGGCTGGCGCCAGCGGCGGCAAACACGACGCCAAAACGGCGTCCTCCGGATTCCGCAAGGGCATGGCGGTCTTCACCGTCGCCAAGGGCGGGCTGATGTACGAAGCCAGCATTGGTGGGCAGAAGTTCAATTATACCCCGAAATAACCGCCGTCACTCGGGAGGCAAACGAGCTGTAAAGGCCGCAGCGATGCGTGCTGCTAGTTGACTCGCGGGGCCCAGCGCAGGCAGTGAACGCTGAACAGCTGCTGATCGTCCGTCCACACCCGTTCGGCAACGAAGCCGCTTGACGCGGCCAGCGCCTGGAATTCAGCGATATCGTACTTATACGAATTCTCGGTATGCAGCGATTCGCCCGCGGCGAAAGTGATGGGACTGCCCGCCACCATGACCTGCTGGGGGATCTTGCTGAGGAGATGCATTTCGACACGCCCGGCCCGCTCGTTAAAGAATGCCTGGTGCTCAAAGCGTTCCAGATCGAAATCGCCATCCAGCTCCCGGTTGATGCGCTGCAGCAGATTGAGGTTGAACGCTGCCGTGAGCTGCTGCGTATCGTTGTAGGCCGCGTGCAGGATAGCGTTGTCTTTTTTCAGATCGACGCCGATCAGCAGTCTGCCGTCATGGCCAAGGTGCCCGCCGACCCGGCGCATCAGCGCGCAGGCATCGGCAGGTTCGAAGTTACCGATGCTGGAGCCGGGAAAAAAGGCCGCGCGCGGCAGGTGCCGGGGCAGATCAGGCAGTGCGAAGTCGGCACTGTAATCCGTGCAGGCCGCGTGCACCTCCAGGTGCGGATAGTCCTTTGCCAGCGCCTTGGCCGAATCCAGAAGGTGGTCCCTGGATATATCCAGTGGGATGTAAGCCGCAGGCCGCAAGGCGTCCAGCAGCACCCGGATCTTGCGACTGCTGCCGCTGCCGAGTTCCAGCAACAGGCAGTCGTCGCCCAGAAACTCGGCAATCTGTCCGCCGTTGGCTTCCAGGATATTGAGCTCGGTGCGGGTCGGGTAGTACTCGGGTAGCTCGGTGATCGCGTCGAACAGCTGCGAGCCCCGCTGATCGTAGAAGTACTTCGGCGGAATGTGCTTTGGCCGCTTGCTCAGCCCCCCGAGCACCTCGGCCTTGATATCCGCTACCGGCGGATGATAGTCGTAGAAATGTATGCTTCCGTTCATAGTTGTCAGCGTGCGCGACAAGCGATGCGCTGCACGCCGGCCAACCTTACGCGCGGGCGCCTCCGACTGTCAAATTACGCTCGCCAGACGACCGATGACTGGTCGGCTAAAAGCGCTGTATTTTCTTGCCGATCAGCTTGTCACGGACTTTCCAGAACAGCCTGTCGGGATTGACCACCACAATAAAAATCTTCCGCATCCGGTCTTCGGGGCAGGTCAGGGCCCGCACGCCGTGCCAGCCGCGGTCACTGCGTTCGAGGATCGCACTGACATTACCTCTGGATTTGCAGGTGATTATGTTTTTGAAATCCTCAAAGGCCGGTGCCGAGTCCGGATCGAGTTGCCCACCGTCATCCAGCACCAGAGTTTCACCGCCCCAGGACGGATCCCAGTCGTCTTCGCTATTGAAGTAGAACAGGTGCGAACCGTGTTCGCGTTTGGCGTCGCAGTGCGGTGACACCGAACAACCGCTGGGTGCATAGTGCCAGTGGAAACGGAATTCCACCTTAGGCGCATCGAACAGGCGCCCAATAGCGTTGCGGTAACGATCACTGCGCAACTCGGCGATGAAATCGACCCACGGCTGCGGCACAGCGATCCCCTCTTCATACTCCAGCGAGTAACGGTCGTGGGGCTGTTGCCCGGCGCGGCGCTGGTAACCGAATTTCTGCTCGAACAGCGAAAAATCCGGCATGTTGAGGCGCAATGCCTCGTAACCGTCATCGGTCAGCAGCTTTTCCGGGTTCGCCCAGGGATAGGGTGTCTGTTGCCGGAAAGTCTGCACATCGATGGCGTCAAGGGCATCGAAATCAATATAGTTGGTCATTTGCAGCGTCCTTTTATGCTGTCAACGGCGGTGTTCGTTCTATCACCTTCAGCGCATCATGGCGCACGTGATTCTTTTGCATTTCATCGCGCAGCAACGACTCGCTGACGATGCCTTGCTCAATACACTCCCTCAGCAGGCCGAAGAAGAAGCGCTCCTGGTTCTTGTCCGGATGCTCGTGATAGCGCCCGAGCAGCGCGTACTCACCGAACAACCGTGCGCGCAGGCGATTGAAAAACGCCAGCAGCGGGTATTTCCTCAGCTTGTCGGCCGGCGTGAAATCGACCGGCAGCCCGGTTTTCCAGGGCTGGGTGCGGCGCTTGGTGTTGTGCAGCATGCGCGTCTTGTCCGTCAGACGGTCGAAGTCATTCCACTCGTCTTCGAAATAGCCGACGTTCTCGGGCGGTTCATCGCGCAGGCACATCCAGTCCTTGTAGTCGCGCTCGAAGCGGAACAGCTCGTCGAATTCCTTTTCCGCATCCCAGTGCCTCAGCCGGTCGCAGTCCATCAGCATGACACTGGTCGCGACACACTGGCCCTTTTCGCGGTTCTTGGACCGGTAGCGGCCCATCACGCCCTTGCCCTGCATGTCGCGGTCGAAGAGTTCGTTGATGTCGCCGACGGCGAAGATATCCGGGTCGATGACAATCGCCCGTCCCTCGTAGCCCATCAGTTTGGGCGGCAGAAATCGCAGGGGGGTGAAAGACTGCAGGTCATCGAGATGCCAGATGCGCGTAGTGCCGCCGCGCAGAAAGGGCTGGCCCTCCTTGCGCTTGAGGAAGTCGAAGTCCTTGACCTGCAGGAATTCGATGCTGAAGGCGTCGGGGTTGGCCGAGTTGCGCTTCAGCGCGTAAGCCGCCACCAGCGCGCCGACCCATTGCTTTTCGTTGGTGTGAATATAGACGCGCTTCTTCATTGCCTCAGGCTCCTGAGACCACCTCGCCCGCCGGTTCCTTTAACGGTGCCGGTGCGGGTTCACTGTGGTAACCGAACACCTCGGAAAGCCGCGAGTCCACCATGCCATCAATTTCGGCGAGTTGCGCGTCGTCGAAGTAGTCACGATAACCGCCGACTTTGGCGCGACGCACCTTGTAGGAATGCGGGTTGTTGGGATCCTTGGCCTTTACGCGGCTGCCGCTGCGCCAGAAATAGTTTTCCTTTTCCATTTTCCGCAG
>JASFNS010000370.1:0-3260 GCA_050116915.1 Thiogranum sp.
ACTGCACGGCGAGTCATCCATGCCAGCGGCCGGCTGGTCGAGAGAGCAGGGGTTCTCATCCAGCGAACAGGGTGAGGTTTCCAGGCTGCAGGGTGAGTCAGTGTCACCGTCTACAATGATGACCGTCGAGGCGGTGGGCGCCGACTCGCTGTGCTGCAGCGGGAGCGGTTCCGGCAGCCGATGGCGGGTATGGTCGATGGCCACCGCTATCGCTGCGGTGCCGACGAATGTGCCCATGATCCAGCGGTTTCTGCGGCGTGGGTTTTTCATGCCGGTTGATCCAGGGGTTTGTCGATGCCGAAGCGTTGCCTGAGGCGCACGCCGATGATACTGCCGCTGAAGCCGGCGGCGAGCCACAGCCAGCCGTGTACGCTGCCCGACACCATGCCGGCCAGCAGACCGCCAATGTTGCAACCAAAGGCGAGACGCGCGCCATAGCCCAGTAGAAAGCCACCGGCGATAGCGGTCAGGACGTGGCGCATCCTTATGATTTCGGTCGGCGCAAAACGCCCGGCCAGACCGGCCGCCAGAATCGCACCCAGCACGATGCCGATGTCCATGACCGAGGTGGCGTCGGCGAGCACGCTGCGCTCGAGCGCGGTCGCGGCATAACCGTGGCTCCAGTAACTCCAGCTGCTGATGTCGCCACCCAGCGCCATCCAGATCTTGGTGCCCCACAGGCCGAAGGCAAAGGTTATCGACCAGGGGTGTCCTGCCACCAGCAGTGTGGCCAGACTCAGCAGCGCCAGGCCCAGCGCGCCCCACAGCACCGGCCAGGGTCCGAAGACCAGGCGCTGCAGCAACGGGCGTTTTTCCCGGCCGCCAACCAGGGACTCACAGCGGCCGAAGCGGCGCCGCTCGACGCCGGCGACGAGCCGGTAGAGTGCCGCCAACGCCAGCAGCTGCAGGCCCAGGGCTAGCGGCCAGCCCAGGCTGTCCAGCAGCGAGATGCGTCCAAATGAAGGCAGGCCGGTCCACCACGGCAAATGAATCGAGCCGACGACTGCGCCGATAACGAAGAACATCAAGGTGATCAGCATGCCCACCTGACCGCCGCCGACCGTGAACAGGGTGCCCGAGCCGCAGCCGCCGCCAAGTTGCATGCCGATACCGAACAGGAACGCGCCGGCCAGGACCGAAATGCCGACCGGTGCGTAAGCACCATGCAGAGACACCCCGGAGACCGCGCCGCCGAGCAACGGGAAGAACAGGAGGGAGACCAGTGCCGCGAGCAGGATCTGCGCGCGGATCGGCGCACTGCGTCGTTCGCGCACAAAGCGTCGCCAACCGCCGGAAAATCCAAACGCGGCCTGAAACAGGCTCACGCCGAGGCCGGCACCTATCAGCAGCAGTATTGCCTGGCGGCCGGACACCTCATGACCCAGCAGCAACGCCAGCGCCGCGACCCCGATCAGCGCGGGGATGGCGACATCGGGCTCGTAGCGGCTGGTGGCAGGGGATACCGTCATGCATAGGACTCCGTTGCAGAACACGTTCGCACCAACCGGGGTGGCGTGGGCGAAACCCTATATTAAAGCAAGACCTTGCTCCCGGCTTTTGCGCCAGGTCAAGATCGCCGGCCCCGTGAACTCCTCGAGGGCTGATGGCTCGGCCCGATTTGTGAATAATTTCCTTAACATTCCTCGTGCTTGTGCCGCTAACGCCACTAATTCGGTCGATTTCAGCCGAGAATTGGCCCGAATAACCTATAATGGCTATAACCCTGTTGGGTGTGCTCGATTAAGGAGACACAGATCATGCGCATTTTTTCCAAAAGACTGGCCAGTTATGTGATGGCAGTCATGCTTGCCGCGACGTCGCTGACGCTGCCCGTCGCCGCCAGCGCCAGTTCCTATGACTACATGGCGGAAAGCAGCGAGCCTACCGGCGGCGAGATGATGGCGGATGCATTCCTGATGCGGCCGTTCATGCTGGTCAGCACGGTCGTGACCACGGTAACCTTTGTTGTCATGCTGCCGTTCAGCCTCCTGGGAGGCAATGTCGGCGAATCGGCCGAGAAGCTGGTAGCCGAGCCGGCCCGGTATACGTTCACCCGCCCGCTGGGTGAGCTGTAAACGGCACACCTAAGGACCGGGGAAACAAAACGGGGCCCTTGGGCCCCGTTTTTTATTGCCCGGGCAGGACCTGGCCGAAAAGCCAGAAGTAGCCGCTGTTATAAAACACGTGCAGAACAATGGGTGCGCCCAGCGTGCCGCTGCGGTCCTTGAAGAAGCCAAACAACAGCGAGGGGACAAACACCGCGGCCGCCCACAACGGTGGGTGATTGATGAAATGCAGGGCCGTGAACAGCACGCTGGTGAGAATATTGGCGTGCGTCAACGGACCCAGGCGCCAGGGCTTCGCATGACGATGTGCCAGGTCCTGTACCAGACCGCGGAACACCAGTTCTTCGGCAATCGGGTAGAACAGCGCCGGATAGAGAAACAGCAGCGGTGCATGCAGTGGCCAGTCGAGCGCGGTCTGCGGCCGTGTCACGACGTACAGCCCCAGCCAGTAGACGAGTGCGGCGCCAATGGCCGCATAGAACAGGGGGTCTCGCCAGAAACGCGCTCGCAGAGTGTTCATGCCGGCATCCTACGTCAATCAGCCGCCCGATACATCGTCAGGCTCTGGTAGTACAATTGCTAACCCCTATTCGAGTTGTCAGAGGAGTTCGGCGATGTATGGATTCAGTGTGCAAATGAGCTGCGGTTTTGACGAGGCCGTGGACAAGGTCACCGACGCGCTCAAGACCGAAGGCTTCGGTGTCCTCACCGAGATCGATGTGAAGGCGACGCTGAAGAAGAAAATCGACGTGGACCGCAAGCCCTACAAGATCCTCGGCGCCTGCAATCCGGGGCTGGCGAATCAGGCACTGAACGCCGATCCGGACATCGGCCTGCTACTGCCTTGTAACGTGGTCGTGCGCGAAGAGGACGATGGCGCCATTACCGTTGCATTCATGGATCCGGCTGCGGTTCTGGGTCTGGTGCACAAGAGCGGCGTTGCCGAGCTGGCGGGCGAGGTGCGCGGAAAACTCGAGAAAGTCCGCGACCAGCTGGGCGCCTGACATTCGCTGCCCGACTCTGGCAGCCTCCTAGGCGGCCCGGCGGTTCGGCAGGATGGCGGCACGCGCCTCCTCGAATTGCGCATCGGCTTCGGCAACCACCGGCTCCATGATCTCCACCGACAGGCCCGTGAGTTCCCAGGCACCGGGTTCGAGCGCGGCTGCCCGTCGTGTGGCGCTGGCGGTACTGTGG
>JASFNS010000371.1:0-3260 GCA_050116915.1 Thiogranum sp.
TGCCGCGCCTCATCTATACGCCGCGTCTCTGATCGAGCCGCCGGACGAACTCGCCGAGCAGACGTTCATACAGTTCCGATTTCAGGCAGGCGTCTTCGACGCCGGCTTCCACATTGGGATTGTCGTTTACTTCGATGACGAATACACCGCTGTCGTTCTGTTTGACATCGACTCCGTAAAAGCCATCGCCGATCAGGTTGGCCGCCTTGACGGCGACACTCACCACCTCGGCGGGCGCCTCGCTGACCGGCAGGGTCTTGAAACCGCCTTCGGTGAAACGCCCGGACGGGCCGTGGTTGACGATCTGCCAGTGCGATTTGGACATGAAGTACTGGCAGGCGAACAGCGGTTGGCGGTTGAGAATGCCGATGCGCCAGTCATAGGCCGTATACAGAAATTCCTGCGCCAGGATCAGCTCCGAGTCCTTGAAAAGGTTACGCGCGATCTCATTGAGCTGCTGCTGGTTTTCCGCCTTGGACACGCCGCGCGAAAACGAGCCGTCGGGTATCTTGAGCACAATCGGGTAGTCGATGAGCTGCGCGACGTCCTGTATTTTCTGCTTGTTGAGAATCATGGTCTTCGGCGTCGGGATTTTGTGGGTGCGCAGCAGCTCCGCCAGGTAGACCTTGTTGGTGCAGCGCAGGATCGACGTCGGGTCGTCCATCACCACCATGTCCTCGCTTTCGGCCTTCTTGGCGAAGCGATAGGTATAGTGGTTGATGCGCGTGGTGTCGCGAATCAGCAGTGCGTCGTACTCCGCGAGCCGCGAATAATCCTTGCGCTGTATGAGGTCGACCGATACGCCGAGCTTTTTCCCCGCCTTGACGAAGTTGTTCAGCGCGCGCGCATCGGACGGCGGCAGGGGGTCGGCGGGGTCGTAGAGAATCGCCAGGTCATAACGGGCCGGCGTTCGCGGCTTGGGGCTGCGCCAGCGGGTCTTCTGGTAGCGGCCGAGCGCTTCGGAAAACCATGCGAGCTGCAGTGGGTTCAGCTTGTTCAGTGTCAGGGCCTTGATGGTGTTGATACGCCAGCGGCCCTGTAACTGGAACTCCACCTGCAGCAGCGGGCAGGCGAAGGTTTCGAAAATCTGCCGGGCGACGTCCTGCAGTTCTTCCTGCTGGCAGTGGCCGAAGAAAATGTCCATGAAGAACGTAGTCTGCTCGGCATCGTGACCCGCGCGTAGCATGCGGCGCTCGACCAGCGCATCCAGCGTCTCGGCGTCGAGCCCGTACATGGCCTTGCTGCTCAGGTCGAGAATGGTTTTTACCGTCGGCACGGTACGGTGGCGGCGCGCCTCGGCGAGCAGGGAACAGTAGTAGCCGACACTCAGGTAGCGGTAACCGCGGCACAGATTGATGACCTGTACGTCGCGCATGTTCAGGTATTCATCCTGCGTCAGGTACGCGTCGACATGCACAACGCTGGATTCCGGAAGATCCGCACGCCAGTCCTCCAGGTTCTCCACGACAAAAAGCTGTTTGGCCATCAGTGCGTCCTGGTTGCTGCGGCAGGTTTTTTCGTGCGTCGCCTGGCGGATTTGCGAACGATCAGGGCGGCGCGCTGACCGGCGCGTCCGTAGCGGGTCATGCGCTCGAATTCCTTCAGCGGAATGGGTATGTTGATGCAGTCGGTCAGGGACATGTTTTTTTCCTCATCGACATAGGGGTCGTGAACGTAAATAAAATGATTGTCGAATCCGGTTACCACCACCCAGTGTGGTGCCTTCTCGCCGTATATGCGATAGGAGCTGATCAGGACGATGGGGATGCCGCCGGATTTGAATTGCGTTTTGAGATCCGCAACGTTGAGCGCAGAGTAGTGAATGGGGATGCGGCGCTTTTCGAGTTCTTCGCGAAAATCCTCCTGCACCAGGCGAATGACTTCCTTTTTTTCCACGTTGCGGACCGAGTCGACAAACAGCGCCGCTTCATTCTTGACGTAGATCTCCGGTTTGAACCCCCGCATGTGCGCCGAGAGTGCCAGGCCGTAGGGGCCACAGCCGCCGTGCCCGGAGGTCATGAAAATGGTCGTGGACTCGCGCCACAGCCGCAACTCCAGGCGCCGGTCCATTTCGATGCTGTCATCGAGGGTGCGCATCGCCATCATCAGGGTCGCCGGCCCGCAGGTGAAATCCAGGGTCTGCCGGTAATAGGGCACGCGCACCAGATCGGGGCGCAAATGCGGCGTCAGCAGTTTCTCGTAGCGCAGCGCATCCACGTGGTCTTCGTAGTAATCCGGGTGGACACCGATCTCGCGGTAACCCATTTTCCGGAACAGGGCGATGGAGGCGGGATTGTCTTTGCGAATCTCCAGCCGCAGGTAGGCGCACTCGCCGTCCAGCGCGCTGGCTTCGGCGGCCTGCACGAGTTGCGCACCGATACCCAGTTTGCGGAAGTCGGGATGGATGGCGATGGAATACAGGCGTGCCAGCGAGGTACTGGCGTTGAACAGGACCACCGCGTCGCCACAGACCTGTCCCTGGTGCTCGGCAACCAGGATGACGGCATTGCCCTTGGTGAGCAGGTAACGGAAGCTGCGCCGCGCCAAGCGGTCGGAATCGAAACAGGCATTTTCGATGTCCACCAGGGCGTCAATGTCCCGCACCGTTGCGGAACGGATCATGCGAAGTCCTCTCCAGGGGTAGGCTGAACCGGCAGGGCAGGCGCACCCTCCATCGGCCCACTCTAGCAGGATTTCCACTTGCGGGTAACTGCTTTACGCCGCTGTCGGCGGTTTTCCCGCCCACCCGGCCCGGGGCTATTTACCGGTCAAGCCGCGGGTTGGATAGCCGGGTATGCCTCCGGCTTTCGCTGTATTATGGTGGTGTCCTGCTGCGGTGCGCGCTGTCGGGGCGGCGCGCACGAGGGTTGGGCGTTCAGCTTGTCCGCCCGACTGCTCTGACGCGCGGGTAGTATAAGGAAAATGGGGTATATAGCCCAAAAATCGCTTTTCGTTGCGGGTTGTCCGCCAATGGAATGGTTTGTGCACAAATGTCGGTGGATACCGCTGTTCACGGTAGAGGTTAACTATGGCAATACGTGTTGCGCTAAACCACAAGACCGAGTACCGCTACAGCCGGCTGGTGCAGCTTTCGCCGCATATTATCCGCCTGCGCCCGGCGGTGCACAGCCGCACGCCGGTTCACAGCTATTCGCTCAAGGTGCTTCCCGAACCGCACTTCATCAACTGGCAGCAGGACCCGTTCGGCAACTACCAGGCGAGGCTGGTGTTTCCCGAAAAGACCGACCGCCTGACTATCG
>JASFNS010000372.1:0-3230 GCA_050116915.1 Thiogranum sp.
CGGCGCGCTCGGCCATGGGCGGCAAACTCACGGCCTTCATCATCAAGCAGCTGAAGGGCACCGGCGTGCACACGGTGGGCGCCAAGTCGCACAACCTGTACCCCGCCGATACGCTCGACCAGCCGCACATTATCGACGGCCTGAAGCGCCGCGCCCTGCCGGCCGCCGCCTGGCAGATCGTGCGCGACAACTTCAGCCGCGCCGGCGGTGGTCCGGCCGCAAAAACCGTGGTCACCGAGTCGGAACTGGCACTGACACCGCTGCCGACACTCGCCATGCAGGATTTCGCCACCGGCGAAAAGGCCGTGCCGGCCACGGCCATGGGCGCGCTGGTCGCCCAGGTGGGCCAGGCCGACCCGCGCTTCGTGGTCACCAACGCGGATGGCAACGAGGCATCGGCGATGAAGAACATCAACGATGCGCTGAAAATCCGTCACCCGACGCGCGATCCGCTTTACAACCAGGAACCCGCCGGCCAGGTGTACGAACCGCTCAACGAGGACGCCTGCGCGGGCTTTGCCGCGGGGCTGGCGCTGTTCGGTTCTCGCGCGCTGTGGCTGTCCTACGAGTCATTCGCCATCAACGGCTGGCCTATTGTGCAGACGGTGGCCCAGGCGATGGCCGAACTGCGTCGCCGCACGCCGTCGATCGTCACCATGTTCACCGCGGGGGCACTGGAACAGGGCCGCAACGGCTGGACCCATCAGCGTCCGGAAATCGAGAACTACTTCGCGGCGATGATGCGCAACGGCAATGTCTATCCGCTGTTTCCCTGCGATGCCAACGCCATCCAGGTGGCCTACGAATACGCCACCGGCAGCTTCAACAAGAGCATGGTGATCATCGCGTCAAAGAGCCCGCTGCCTGTGCACCTGTCGCTGGACGAGGCACGCCATGCCGTTGAACAGGGCGCGGCGACACTCTATAGCTCGGCGTCCGGCGACAAGGGCACCATTGTGTTCGCGGTAACCGGCGACATGGTGCTGCTGCCGGTATTCGAGGCCAAAGACCGCCTCGAGGCCGAAGGCTACCGGGTGCGCATCGTTGCGGTTGTCAACCCGCGCCGCTTGTACCGCCCGACGGACATCGCCTGGGACACGGTTGCCGAACCCGACAACCGCTTCATGGACGACGACCACTTCAACGCCCTGTTCGACGGCGACGTGCTGCTTGCAGTCAGTGGCGGGCCCAGCGCACCGCTGGAACCGGTGCTGTTGCGCACGCGTGCGCCGAGGCGCGACGTGATCTGCTGGAAGCGCGGCGAAACCACCGCCTCGCCGGGAGAAATCATGGACTTCAACGGGATAACCGCCGAGTTCATGGTCGAGCGGGCCATGGCGCTGCGCTGAGTGTCGACCCGCGCAGGAACACTGCCTGCCTGCGCGGGTCCACCGTGTGTGGAGTTTCTGACAGGATAGCGACATGGCAACCACCAAGATCATAGTGCTCGATGACGATCCGACCGGCTCACAGACAGTCCACAGTTGTCTGTTGCTGACCCGCTGGGATGTCGAAACCCTGAAGGAAGGGCTGCGCGACGCAGCCCCGCTGTTCTTCGTCCTCAGCAACACCCGCGGCATGAACGCCGACAAGGCGGCGGCGGTCACCCGCGAGGTGTGCGTGAACCTCAAACAGGCGCTCGCCGAACTCGCGGACGCCGGTCACGCCATCAACCCGATCATGGTGAGCCGCTCGGACTCGACCCTGCGCGGCCACTACCCGGTGGAAACCGATGTGATCGCCGAGGTGCTCGGACCGTTTGATGCCCACTTCCTGGTACCGGCGTTTTTCGAGGGTGGTCGTATTACCCGTGACAGCGTGCACTACCTTATGGTAGACGGCAAACCGGTACCGGTACATGAAACAGAGTTTGCCCGGGATTCCGTGTTCGGCTATTCGCACAGTTATCTGCCGGATTATGTCGAGGAAAAGACCGGTGGTCACATCAAGGCCGGGGCGGTCGAGCGTTTCCTGCTCGCCGACGTGCGCGGTGATTCGCGCCGGCGCCTGATGGCGCTCGGCGGTAACGCCTGCTGTGTCGTCGACGCCGAGAAGCAGCGGGACCTGGACCATTTCTGCGAGCAACTCACGGCAGCCGCCGCCAGCGGCAAGCGTTTTCTGTTTCGCAGCGCCGCGAGCCTGTTGACCGCGCTCGCACAGCTGCCGGCACAACCGGTGCGCGCCGAGTCCATGCGCGAATACGTGCGTGATGGCCGCCCGGGTGCAGTCATTGTCGGCTCACACGTGAGCAAGACCACGCAGCAACTCACCGAACTACTGAAGATGCCCGGCATCGCGCCAATAGAAATCGACGTCGAACAGATCGCCGCTAACCACCAGGCCCTGCTCGATGCCAGCATCGCGCAGGCCACGCAGGCGCACACGCTCGGCAAGACCAGCGTCATTTACACCAGCCGCAGCGAGAAGACCTTTGCCGACCAGGCCACCCGTCTGGCATTCGGCGAAATGGTGTCGACATTTCTGATGAGTGTGGTTCACCATCTGCCGCCCACCCTGGGGTTTCTCATCAGTAAGGGTGGCATCACCTCGAATGACGTGTTGAGTTCCGGCCTGGCGCTGCGCACCTCGCGGGTACTCGGGCAGATTCTGCCCGGCGTTTCAGTGGTGCGCTGCCCGGCCAGCCACCCGCGCTATCCGCTGCTGCCGGTGATTATCTTCCCCGGCAACGTCGGCGATCAGTACGCGCTGGCCACCGCCTACAGCCGGCTCGCGGGCGCCCCGAC
This sequence comes from Thiogranum sp., assembly GCA_050116915.1. GTDB lineage: Bacteria > Pseudomonadota > Gammaproteobacteria > DSM-19610 > DSM-19610 > Thiogranum. The sequence continues at coordinate 2,745 of JASFNS010000372.1, forward strand.
GAACGCTGCCAGGCAGGCATCGGTTTGAAGCGAGCCTGATGGTGGAGGCAGGCGAGCGCGGCCGCGCTCAGGTCGACAACTGCCGGAGACAATCCAGGGCCGCGCTCTTGTAGCACTCGGCCAGGGTCGGGTAGTTGAAAACACTGGCGGCCAGCACGTCGACACTGGCGTGGCACACCATGGCCAGCTGGCCGACGTGCACCAGTTCGCTTGCTGATTCACCGATAATATGCACACCCAGCAGCGTGCGCTGCTGACGGTCCACCAGCAGCTTCATGAAACCCCGGTCCGCCCCGATGATCTGTCCACGGGCGGTTTCCGCAAAGCGCGCGCGGCCTGTGACATAGTCGATACCCTGTTCGTGCAGTTCGCGTTCGGTCCGGCCGACATAGGAGAGCTCCGGAATGGTATAGATGGCCATGGGCAGCAGTTCGGCGGCCTCCGGCTGATGGCCGCTGAAGGCGTGGTTCACCACCCTGCGGCCCT
>JASFNS010000373.1:0-3224 GCA_050116915.1 Thiogranum sp.
GCAGGCAGTTGGTAGTTTTGATCACCGGCACCCGGTCGCTGGGCATCGAAATACCCATCATCGGACCCCCCATCAGCAGCCGGCTTACCTTGTCGGTGTAGCCGCCGGCGGCCTCGATGACGTCGGCCATCGGTGTGCCGATGCGGACCTCAAGGTTGCAGGGGTTTGTGACGCCCGCGCCGGCAACCGTGACGACGCGCGATATCAGCGGTTCGCCGCGCAGCAGGGCGCGCGCGATTGCCGCCGCGGTGCCGACGTTATGGCAAACGATACCCAGGTCTGCGGGCAAACCCTGGCTGGGCACTTCTTCGCCGGTCAGGGCGTAGATCAACTGTTTTTCGCCCCCCGCGGGATAGAGGGTGGGGACCGGGACGAGGCGAATGTCATCCGAGCCGGCCCGCGCGAGCCCGTCGCGCAGGCACTCGATGGCCCGTGGCATATTGTCCTCGATACCGATGGCGACCTGCCTGGCACCGAGGGCATGCTGCATGATTCGCACGCCATCGATCACGTCCTGCGTGCAGCAACACATCAGCGCTTCGTCACAGCTGATATAGGGTTCGCACTCGGCGGCATTGATAACCAGCAGTTCGATCTGGCGCTGCGGGCCCGGGTTCAGTTTCACCGCGGTGGGGAAGCCGGCGCCGCCCAGTCCGACGATACCCGCTTCGCGCACGCGCTGACGGATATCGGCCGCATCGGCCGCGAACACGTTGTCCATCGCCAGGCCGGTCTCCGCGCTGCGGTCGTCGCCGTCGGCATGAACGACGATGCACATTCCCTTGAGCCCGGAGGGGTGGGGTACGGGGTACTCGCCGATGTCGGTGACCGTCCCGGAAGTCGGTGCGTGCACCGGCGCGCTGATGTAGTTGAGCGAACGCGCAATGACCTGTCCCTTGAGGACCTTGTCGCCCACGCCCACCAGTGCCTCGGCGGCTTCGCCGATGTGCTGGCTGAGTGGGACAATCAGGCGCTCGGGAATGGGGGCCTGGCGCAGCGGCTCGCGCAGTGACTGCGCCTTGTTCGATGCCAGGGTTAGGCCACCCGGGATCTTAAGAGGTTGTTCCAGTATGCTGACCATCAGACGCCGCATTGTACAGGGTGCGCATAAAAAAATATCCCGCCGTCAACAGGTTCTTTGACATGCATCAGGGTGCCGGCTGCCGGCGAGGCGCGTCCCTCAGGCTTGCCTGGCGATGACGATCGGCCGGGTGTCGCTTTCGGGGTAGGGCCACTTCCAGGTGCCGATATCCTGCTTCACCGGCACCATGGTTATGCAGTCCACGGGGCAGGGCGCCACGCACAGATCGCAGCCGGTGCACTCTTCTGCGATCACCGTGTGCATCTGTTTCGCCGCACCCACGATAGCGTCCACCGGACAGGCCTGAATGCACAGTGTGCAGCCGATACAGGTCTGTTCGTCGATAACGGCGACGCGCTTTTCCTGGGGGACGCCGTGTTCGGCGTTCAGCGGCTTGGGGTCCACACCGAGCAGTTCGGCAAGTGCCTGGATGCCGCTGTCTCCGCCCGGCGGGCACTGGTTGATATCGGCTTCGCCCGCAGCAATTGCTTCGGCATAGGGACGGCAGCCGGGAAAGCCGCACTGGCCACACTGGGTCTGGGGCAGGAGCGCGTCGATCTGGTCGACGATCGGGTCGCCCTCAACTTTGAAACGGATTGCCGAATAGCCAAGCAACAAGCCGAACAGGGCCGAGAGAATACCGAGAGCGAGGGTCGCCGTGAGCATGTCGCCCCTTCAGCCCTTGATCAGCCCGGAGAAGCCCATGAAGGCCAGTGACATCAGCCCTGCGGTGATCAGGGCAATCGCCGAACCCTTGAAAGGCGCAGGTACGTCGGCGACGGCGACGCGCTCGCGAATGGCGGCGAACAGGATCATGACCATGGAAAAACCGACCGCGGCGCCGAAGCCGTATACCGCCGACTCCAGAAAGCCGTGCTTGTCCTGCACATTGAGTAGCGCGACACCCAGCACGGCACAGTTGGTGGTGATCAGTGGCAGGAAGATGCCCAGCACCTGGTAGAGCAGCGGGCTGGTCTTGTGCACGACCATTTCGGTGAACTGCACGACCACAGCAATCACCAGGATGAAAGTGATGGTGCGCAGGTACTCCAGTCCGAGCGGTGCCAGCAGGTACTCATTGGCGAGGTAACTGCACACCGACGACAGGGTGAGCACGAAGGTGGTGGCCAGCGCCATGCCGGTCGCGGTTTCGATTTTGCGCGACACCCCCATGAAGGGGCACAGACCCAGGAATTTCACCAGCACGAAATTGTTTACCAGCACGGTGCTGACGAGGATGAGTGCGAGTTCGCTCATGCTGCGATAGTACCCCAGAATGCCGTCGCTTACAGATGATTAACCGGGGAAACGTGTGGTGATTTCAGCAGCAGACACCGCCGCCCCGTTACTTCGCCAACCGGCTTATTTGACCCGCATTCCGGGCTGTGCACCTTGATGTGGCTCAAGGATATACAGGTCCTTGCCGCCCGGGCCTGCGGCCAGCACCATGCCCTCGGAGACCCCGAAACGCATTTTGCGCGGCGCCAGATTGGCGACCATCACCGTCAGTTTGCCTTCCAGGTCTTCCGGCCGGTAGGCGCTCTTGATACCCGCAAACACGTTGCGGGTTTCGCCGCCCAGATCCAGCGTCAGGCGCAGCAGCTTGTCGGCTTCCGGTACGGCCTCGGCCTTGGTGATCCTGGCGATACGCAGATCGAGTTTGACGAAATCGTCGAAGCCGATGGTGTCGGCGATCGGTTCGGCGGCCAGTGGCCCTGTGGGGGTGCCTGTGGCGGCGAGATCTTCCCTGGATGCGTCGGTCATGGCTTTTACCTTGTCGGCCTCGATACGTTCGGCGAGGTGTTTGAACTTGTTGATGCGGGAGGGGAAGCGTGCCTTGTCGAGGTCGTCCCAGGTGAAATTCTGTGCCAGGCCGAACAGCTCTGTCGCCACGCGTGTGGTGATACCCGGCAGTACCGGCGCGAGCAAGATCGACAGCGTGTGGAAGCCGTGGAGTATGCGGGAGCAGACCTTGTGCAGGCGCTGCGTCCGGGCCGGGTCTTTGGCCAGTTTCCATGGCTCCTGTTCGTCGAAGTACTGGTTGATGTGGTCGGCATACTCCATGATTTTGCGCATGGCCTGGCTGTATTCGCGCGCCTCGAAGTGTTCGGCAACGATCTGCGCCGATTCCAGCACGCCATCC
>JASFNS010000374.1:0-3208 GCA_050116915.1 Thiogranum sp.
AGCTCCCGTGTGTTTCGGCTGATAAGTTATGCGGCGTGATCCAGCATGCGGTGAATGGCACTGAGCGCGCGGTCCACGAAGGGCTTTTTCTCCGTGGAAACTATGCGTACCGAGCCATTGAGCATGCAGTCGGCAAGTTCGCGCATGCACACGACGGCGGCCTTGACTCCCATCTGGTCGACGAACATGAATTTCTCCGTCACCGTGCTGCGCCATGACAGTTTCGCGCGCCGTTTTGTCTGCCCGGGCTTTTCGAACTCGAACCAGGTGCCGAAGGGCACGTTCTTCAATTTTTCCAGCATTTCCATTTGCGCCGGCGAAAGCGCGCTATCGCTGGTAACGGTTTCATTCGCGGCTTCGTCCGCGGCCGGTGCGGCCGGCGGGAAGCTCTCCGTGTTGTCCCCGGTAAGGACAGCGGACTGCAACTCAAACAGCCCGTGCATCAGCTTTTCCTTGTCCGCCTGGTGCAGGGTGCCGGTTGCTGCGCGTATGTCTTCCTGCAGCGCGTCGAGTTGCTTCAGCCGGTCTTCGCGTTGCAGGTCGTCCGTGGGCAGCAGCACCGAGGCAACGATGCGCTCGACCAGTGCCGTGGCCTGCTGCCAGTCCTTGCTTTGGTCGCCGTCGGCGTCACGCAGCAGAATGAAGGTCATTTTGTCTGCCAGAATGCGTTGCAGGAAATCAAGCGCCGGTTGCGCGAGCGGCTTGTCCCGGGAAAGGGTGCCTATCTCTTGCTGCACCCGCGAACGCGCGGCCTGGAGCTTCTCCTGGCCGTCGGCGGCCTCTGTGGTGCGTTCTTCAACCCGGCTCGCGCGCTGCTCGAGTTCGTCGACGTACCGGGTGAACGCTTCGAGCAGATCGTCGAAGATACCGACGTCTTCCTTGAAGTCGAGCAGCAGCTTGTCGACCAGCTCCTTCATCTTCGGGAAGATGCCGCGGTCGATATGGGCTTCGTCAACCCAGCGGATGCCCGCCGCAGTCATGTCATTGAGCAGCCTGCGGGCGGCGTGGCCCTGGTGGGTAAAAAAGCTTCGGTCGATCACGGCGACCTTGAGCAGCGGGGTGTGCAGGCGGCTCAGCAGCGCCTTGACGACATTCGGCAGTGTATCTTCCTTGAGCATGTACTCGAACATCATGCCGACCAGTTCGATCACATCGGTATCGGCGCCGGAGAGTTTGCGCCGGTCGATGCCCTTGAATATTTTCTCACGCTCGCCGGCGAGTGCATCGTGCAAACGCTCGATGAGCTGCTCGTCGACTTCGATATTTTCGATGAACTCGTCGCTCGACATGTTGACAGCGGTAGTGTGTACGCTGCTCTGCAAGCGGTTGATCTGGCCGAGCAGTGTCGTGCCGCCTGCGTCCTGATCACTCACGCGGGAGCCACCCGCGCTGCCGCCACTACCCGCGCCGCCACCACTACCCGCGCCGCCACCACTGCCCGCGCTGCCGCTGTTACCGCCCGGTCCATGAATGGGCGAAATGCTCGCAGAGCGACCCTGTGCACCGGTATGGCCGCGACGGCCGGACATTAGTTCGCAGATTCTGCCGAACAATTCGTCACCCAGTTCGGAGGGGCTCTGCTCGCCATCCTGTTCGTCGTCCTGGCCAGGTGAGTCATCGCTGTCCGGCGAAACCTGTTTCTCTATGATCTCGACACTGCCGGCCTGGCGGCGGATTTCATAACGCAGGTTGGGCAGGATATCCGCCTGTATCAGGCGTTTGTTGTACTCATCAAACAGGCTGTCCGCACGGCTCAGCAGATATTTGTCGAACAGGGCGATCAACACCATCCGGACTTTGTGTTCCAGCTCAAGGTCTTCCACCGCGTGTTGAAAAGCCGCAGCCAGCCAGGCGGGGCCCCCCGGGATCTGGTTTTCTTCGATGGCGTTGCCGTTGTTGATCACCGCCAGGCGTTGCTTGAGTGCAAAAATCCGGTCCATGATGCGGCTCGCGAGCTTGCCCGCGGCATTCTGGGTGGCGACGAAAGTTTCCAGTTCATCGGTTTCGACGAGCGACAGGCTATCGGGTCCCTGCGCCTGTTCGGCGGCCTGCTGGCCGGAATTGGGTCGCAGCGGAAACTCGTGGAATCCGCGCTTCAACTCGGCGTAGAAACGCTCCTCGATCAGCCGGCGGTTGTGGCGGACCGCGCTCATGGCCTCGAAAAACAGGGACTGCGCGGTGTTGCTCTCGGCTTTTTCCGCGAAATCGAGCAATGCGACGTCGGCATTTTCGAACATGCGGTCGACGAGCGGCCGCAGGTGGCTGAACTCCATTTCCTGGCAGCTATCCAGTAGCTTCAAAAACTGTGCAGCGACTGCCATGATCTTCTCCGTCCGCAGTGGGCAAAAATGTTCTAACAGGGTCACCGCGATAGCGGCTGCATCGGCGCTACTCTTGAGCTGGACAGGTGTCTCGCCGCCGATCCGTCAAAAAATCGGCGAATCGTGGCGAGGTGCCCAAAATATCGAGCAGGTGAGATTTCTTGGTACGATGCCGGTCATTCACACGGATCCGGACCAGTGTATGCGCCAGCAGAACGGACAATCCACGGCAGCCAGGGTGTTGTTGTCGGCGGCTGCCTTCGTGGTGGTCATCGCCGGCATGCGTGCCGCCCAGGGTATTATCGTCCCGTTCCTGCTGGCGGTTTTTATCGCCATCATCGCAGCGCCCGGCCTCAACTGGCTGCAGCGGCGGCGTGTACCACGGGTTGTCGCGCTGGTGCTGGTTGTCGTGGGTATCCTGACCGTCGGCGTCGCCCTAACGGCGTTGCTGGGCACGTCGCTGGACGGATTCAGCGAGGCGCTGCCTGCATATCAGCAGCGCCTCGAAGGAGAAATGATCAGCCTTGTTGACTGGTTGGCCGCCAGGGGCGTGGCGGTGTCCGACCGGACGCTGCTCAATTACCTTGATCCGGGGTCGGCGATGCGCCTGGTTTCCGGTTTACTCAGCGGGCTGGGCAGTGTCCTGACCAACGCGTTCCTGATTTTGTTGACGGTGATTTTTATTCTGTTGGAGGCCTCAACGTTTGCGGCCAAGTTGCAGGACGCGAGCGGGGAACCGGAGCACTCGCTGGAGGAGACCAACGCTGTTCTCCACAACATCAAGCGCTACATGACAATCAAGACGCTAACCTCGGCACTTACCGGCGTGACGATCGCTGTCGGCCTGCTGCTCGAAGGCGTCGACTTCGCGGTGCTCTGGGGTTTTT
>JASFNS010000375.1:0-3202 GCA_050116915.1 Thiogranum sp.
TCCTGCCAGTCGGCGGCCTCGGCGTGGCCCAGCAAAAAGGCGTTGCTATCATTCATGCGGATTCACCGGAATGCAAAAGGGGGCGGCCAGCGACAGGCTGAGCGCCCCCGATGCAGTGTGCAACGAGACGGCTTTGGGTCAGGCGGTTTTCCGAGCGTCCATAATGCGCTCGATGATGGGCGCCAGGATAATCTCCATGGCGAATCCCATTTTACCCCCGGGCACAACCAGCGAATTGCGCCGCGACATGGAAGACCCGTCGAGCATGCTCAACAGATAGGGGAAATCGACGTTCAGTTTCTTGGGGTCGCGGAAGCGAATCACCACGAAACTTTCGTCCGGTGTGGGAATATCGCGGGCGATGAACGGATTGGATGTATCGACTGTGGGCACACGCTGAAAGTTGATGTCGGTGCGCGAAAACTGTGGCGTAATGTAGTGCACATAGTCGTGCATGCGGCGCAAAATGGTGTCGGTGACCGCTTCGGCCGAATAGCCCCGCTGGGCGCAGTCGCGGTGGATCTTCTGTATCCATTCGAGGTTGACGATCGGCACGACACCGATGAGCAGGTCGACGTATTGCGCCACGTTGGTCGTGCCGTCGACGGCACCGCCGTGCAGACCTTCGTAGAACAGCAGGTCGGTGCCCGGCGGAATAGTTTCCCACGGCGTGAACTCGCCCGGTTTCTGGCCGAAGGGTTCGGCTTCCTCCTCACTGTGCAGGTAGTAACGGCGCTCGCAAGTGCCGGTTTCGGCATAGTTCTGGAACGTTTCCGCCAGCTTGTCGAACAGGTTGGCCTCGGGGCCGAAATGACTGAAATTGGTACGGCCCTCTTCCTCGGCCTTGGCCATGGCCTGTTTCATGGCGGCACGGTCGTAGCGGTGGTAACTGTCGCCCTCGATGACGGCCGGGTTGATGCCTTCGATGCGGAAAATATGCTCAAAAGCCACCTTGACGGTCGTGGTGCCCGCGCCGGAGGACCCGGTTACGGCGATCACTGGGTTTTTCTGGGACATGCCAATCTCCTCAAAACTCTGACTGAAAGTTGCCCGGTGCCACGGCGGGACAGTACCCGGCGTGGCGCCTGAATTCGCTGATTTGGGTCGCGCAAATGGCGGTAGATGCGGCGACAGCCGGCTGGCGGCCAGAACGGCGTATTGAACCACTTTTGGCCAGTGGTCGACAACTTCGATATAACAACTTGTTATTAAAGAGGATTGTTTTGATGGTCCTGATCCGGCGTCGCCTGCTCGATGCCGTTGCGCCGATACAGCAGGTCCCGCACACCATGGCCCAGCCGCTGGCCGCGCTCTTCGAAGCGGGTCACCGGCCGGGACGCCGGGCGTGCCGCATACCGGCCGGGACCCGCGGTATTGCGAAACGCTGCGCTCGCTTCCATGACCTCCAGCATGTGCTCTGCGTACGCCTGCCAGTCAGTGGCCATGTGCAGCAGGCCGCCACCGCGCAGTTTGCGGGCCAGCAGGCCGACGAACGCCGGCTGCACAATGCGCCGCTTGTGGTGCCTGGTTTTCGGCCAGGGGTCAGGGAAGAACAACAGGATTCGGTCCAGGCTGTGATCGTCGATACAGCGGTTCAGCACGTCGACCGCGTCATCACAGAAAATGCGCACATTGTCCAGGTGGTGCTCGGCAATGGTTTTCAACAGCCGGCCGACGCCGGGGCGGTGAACCTCGATGCCGATGAAATCGCCGTCAGGCTCCGCGCCGGCCATGGCCGCGAGGTTCGCGCCGTTGCCGAATCCGATTTCCAGCGTGAGCGGCGCCCGACGGCCGAAAGCGGCAGGCGCATCGAGTCTTTGCTGTGCCGACAGGCCGTAGCGCGGCCACAGTTCGTCGAGAGCCTTTTGCTGGCCGGGGGTCAGCCGGCCTTCGCGGCGGACAAAGGAGCGGATGCGCCTGTGGTGAGGGTCTGTGTTATGTTTGCCGTCGGACATTGGTGCGTTCCTGAAAAACGGGATTATACGGACTTGCTGGAAAACTACCTGAACAAGGCCCTGGTCTGGGTGGGGGGGCTGGACTTCGTCTCGCTCGGCTGGGAGACGGCCGTTCTGGCGCTGGCGTTCATCGGCGCCGCCTTCGTGCACCGGACACTGGGGCGTTTTCTCATCGAGAGCACCTCGGCTACCGCCAGCCACGATTTCCGGCGCATCACGCTGCACAGCCTGCAGCGCATTGTGTTCCCGCTGAGTATGTTGCTGGGCACTGTCGTCGGCAAGGCCATACTGCTGCAGTTCGGGCAGCGCATACTGCTGCTGAAACTCGCCGTGCCGCTGCTGCTGTCGCTGGCCGGCATCCGTCTCACGGTATACGTGCTGCGCAAAACCTTCCGTTCCCGGCCGGTGATCAAGGCCTGGGAACACGTCATCAGCACGGCAATCTGGGTGCTGGTGGCGTTGCACCTGGTCGGCTGGCTGCCGCAGGTGACAAAAACCCTGGATGCCGTGGGTTATACCTTTGGGTCGGTCCGTATTTCGCTGTTCACGGTGTTGCAGCTGATAGTGGTGGTCGGCGTTTTGATGGTGCTGGCGGCCTGGCTGGCCAAGGCCGTGGAGCAGGGACTGTCGCGCTCGACCCACCTCAGCCCGGGACTCAAGGTCGGGCTGGGCAAGACCTTTAAATTCGGGTTGTATACCCTGGCGGGCCTGTTGGCGCTCAACGCTGTCGGCATCGATCTCGGTGCGCTTACCGTGTTTGGCGGCGCACTGGGTGTGGGTATCGGCTTTGGCCTGCAACGCATCGCCAGCAATTTTATCAGCGGGTTTATCCTGGTGTTCGATGGCTCCATCCGGCCCGGCGATGTGATCAGCATCAATGACAAGTTCGGCTGGGTGCAGGAGCTGCGCGCGCGCTACATCGTCGTGCGTGACCGCGACGGCGTGGAGACGCTGATTCCCAACGAAAACCTGATTACCACCGAAGTCATAAACTGGAGCTACAGTGACCCGCGGGTGCGCCTGAAATTGCCGGTGCAGATCAGCTACGCGGACGATCCCGAGCGGGCGATGCAGATTCTCATCGATGCCTCAGAGGCATCCAGGCGTGTGCTGCGGGATCCCGCGCCCGCGGCCCGCCTGATGGGCTTCGGCGAACACGGTATCGACCTGGAGCTGCGGGTGTGGATCTACGATCCCCAGGAAGGCGTGGCCAACGTGCGCTCGGACATCAACCTCAACATCTGGAA
>JASFNS010000376.1:0-3201 GCA_050116915.1 Thiogranum sp.
GTTATTTCAATTCCCACAGTCGATATGATTGATAAGGTCGTTGGGATAGGAACATGCTCCGGTGCAGACACAGACAAATTTGAAAAATTCATGCTAACTCCAGTGAAGGCAAAAACTGTCAAGGCGCCCTTGATAAAGGAGTGCCTGGCCAATATCGAGTGTAAAGTCGTCGACATTTTAAAAAAGCATAATATAGTCGTGCTCGAAGGCCTTGCAGCGTACCTTGCCAGTTCAAGGAAGGAGAAGCGAACCGTTCACGCGGTTGGCGACGGTACTTTTATTGTAGATGGGCGTCGGATCAGCCGCAGGAAAATGATGCGGTCAAAGCTTCCGACCGGCGTGTAGCCGGAGACGTTCGCCTGACAAGTCGTGCTGTTCGCAAGCACCAACAGGCCTGCCGGGATGCCGCTACGCGGCACCCGTGCACATTCACGCCGGGGCGTCACAGGTCACACCCGGCTCACGGTCCTGAGGAAACTCTGCGATGTCAATTAAACGTATAATTGTTCTGACATCGCTGGCCATGATTGCATTCGCGGGTAATTCGCTGTTATGCCGGGTCGCTCTCAAGCATACCCGCATTGATCCAGCCAGTTTCACCACGATTCGCCTGATATCCGGAGCGATTATGCTGTGGCTGGTAGTGCGAACGAGTCACCGTGCACATAGCGGTTCAGGCAACTGGATGTCGGCATTCGCACTGTTTGTATATGCAGCCGGCTTTTCCTTTGCCTATGTAAGCCTGCCGGCGGCAAGCGGTGCACTACTGCTCTTTGGTGCCGTTCAGGCAACGATGATCGGTCATGGCATCTGGACGGGAGAACGTTTGCAGAGACTGCAGCTCGCCGGACTTCTGCTTGCTTTGGGAGGACTTGTTGGTCTGCTGCTACCGGGCCTGTCGGCCCCGCCACTTTTCGGTTCTCTATTAATGCTGGGTGCCGGTGTGGCGTGGGGCATCTATTCTTTGCGTGGAAAAGGTGCGGGTGATCCCACCAACGTCACAGCGGGCAACTTTCTGCGGGCTGTACCAATATCGGCAGCGCTGAGCATAACAATGTTTAACAACATCTCCCTGGATAGCGCAGGTGTCTGGTATGCCATTTCGTCAGGCGCCCTGGCATCCGGTATAGGGTATGCTATCTGGTACACGGCAGTGCCCGCGTTGAAGGCAACCAATGCTGCCACAGTGCAGCTTAGCGTTCCGGTCATTGCGGCTGTGGGCGGCATCGTCTTCCTGGCTGAGCCGATAACCCTGCGCTTAACAGTGGCCTCAGCGGCCATTCTCGGTGGCATTGCGCTGGTAATTCTGGAGAAGCGGCATACTGATGGCGCCCGAAAAATGGTTACACCGGACCACCCGCACGCAGGCGGCCGCTGAACTCAAACGTTATACGCTTTAGGGGATGAGTATGGGAATATGGAAAGATGTATTCTGGGCTTGCGCACTATTGTTTGTTGTCCAGTTGGTTACCACCCCGTTTAGTTCTGCCGGTACGCTGTGGGATATGTCCAGATTGATAGTCAGTGGGTTATCCCTGGTTCCCCTCTATGGTTATGCCTACCAGGTAGCAGTAGGCAATCAAGCTATAGCGATCCTGATTTTTGGCTATAACGCGATATTTTTAACTATTGCCTTGCTGCTTGTCGTCTACGCGCTCCTGACTCAGTGGAGTTTGTTTATCCTATTTTTAGCGCTCCTGTTTTTAGCGCTATCGTTTGTTTTTCTGTATCCGCAGTATAAATATGCGTTTGATTCAGGTGATCTTTGGGCCGCACGCGCATAAGCGATGCGCCCGGCCCTCCTCCTGCCGGGAAGCTCAGGCCTTCAGGTAGAAGAATGAGGGAAACGCAATGACTGCTGAACGCCAGCGCATGCCCGCATTGTTCGTCGGTCACGGCAATCCGATGAACGCTATCGAGCGCAACCAGTTTCATCTGAGCTGGGAGGTTTTGGGCCAGCAACTGCCGGGACCGAAGGCCGTGCTGTGTATTTCAGCCCATTGGCAAACGCAGGGCGTTCGCCTTAGCGCGGCACAACGCCCTGAAACCATACACGATTTCCGTGGTTTCCCGAAGGCGCTGTTTGAGGTTGCATACCCCGCCAGGGGCGATCCCGAACTGGCACGGCATGTCGCCGATCTTCTGTCCGACTATCAGGCAGGCCTGGATTTCGAGCGCGGACTGGATCACGGTGCGTGGAGCATACTGGTGGCCATGTACCCCAATGCGGATGTGCCGGTGGTGCAGCTAAGCCTGGATGCAACCCGACCGGCAGCGTTTCACTACAGGCTTGCGAAGCAGCTTGCGCCACTGCGCGACGAAGGTGTGCTTATACTTGGCAGTGGCAATATTGTGCATAACCTGCGCAGCTTCAGCTTCGCCAACCCCGAACCACTGGATTGGGCCGTTGAGTTTGATGCGGAAGTAAAACGGAGAATCCTGTTACGTGAGCATCAGGCCTTGATTGACCATGGCTCACTGGGTGAGCATGCGAGACTGGCTATACCCACTGACGAGCATTTCCTGCCACTGCTGTATGCCCTTGCTGTCCAGGACGAAGGCGACCCCCTCGGCTTTTTTAATGACGTCGTACTGAGCTCGATATCCATGACATCGGTGCTTGTCGGCGAACGCACGCCGGCATGATTGCCGCATTGTTCATCGCCATGGCAGTCGGTGGTTCGGCGCCCGCTGCCACCCCGAACCCCGGCTTCGACTGCACGCGGGCGACAGGCCAGGCCGAGGAACTGGTCTGCACCGACGCGCAACTCTCGATGCTGGACCGCGAAACATCAAGGCTCTATGCGCTTGCATCGCACAGCGCGCAACTGGACACGAAGCAGCGCGCCAGGCTCAGGGCCTACCAGATCGGCTGGATCAGGGGCCGCAACGACTGCTGGAAAGCCGCGGACCTGCGGGCCTGCGTGCTGGGCAGCTACGTCACACGGATTCACGAGCTTCGCCGGGACTACCCGGCGGCGCGCGGCGCGGATGCAGATGGCATCAGCAGCGGACCGGTCGGTGTTGCCTGCGAAGGCGCCGACCAGCCTTTGGCGGCCACCTTCATACGCACCGATCCGCCGCTGGCCCGTCTTGAATCGCAGGACCGACGTTACATCATGACCTTGACACCCACGGCGTCCGGCGCGCGCTACGTCACAGGCACCGATGAGGGCGAAGTAAGCTTCTGGACCAAAGGCG
>JASFNS010000377.1:0-3198 GCA_050116915.1 Thiogranum sp.
CGCTTTTAAGCAGCTCGCCCAGCTGCCCCTCGCTGGCCTTGTCCAGGCGTTCGGCGGCGGCTGACAGGCGACGCGGCGCGGACACGCCAACCACCACGCAGGCGGTGCGCAGTTTCTCCGGATCGCCGCATTTGACATTGAAATCCATGGTGTGCTCCTCGCTTGCTGGTATGCTTGGCGGACGTTTATCCGGCTAGTGTACTGGATGCACTGGCGCCGCCCAAAACTTTTTGCCACGGACCCATGTCGTCGGTTATACGCCGCTATCTCAGTTGGGAATTGCTGCAGTACTGGCTGGTGTTCACACTGGTGTTGTGGCTGGTGCTGGTGACGGCGCGCTTTTCCCTGTACCTCGGACAGGCCGCCGGCGGCGAGTTGCCCGCGGGTACGGTGTTGTACCTGCTGGGCTTGAAATCCGTCGGGTTCTTTGTGTTTCTCCTGCCGGTCACGCTGTTTCTGGCACTGCTGTGGCTGCTGGGCCGCCTCAACCGCGACTACGAAACCCTCGCCATGGGCGCCAGCGGCATCGGGTTGTTGCAATTGTATCGCGCGTTCGCCGCACCGGTGCTGCTGGTCGCGTTGCTTGTGACCGTGCTCAGCCTGTTGCTGGTGCCGCGCACCGCGCAACTGGGCTATCAGCTGCGCGCCGACTCGCAGCGGCAGCTGGATGCGCAGGCGCTGACGGCGGGACGCTTTCACCTGTTGCGCAGCGGCCGCTGGCTGCTGTATGCGCAGCGCGCAGGCGCCAGCGCAGGGCAGCTGGACGATGTTTTCGTCCACGTGCGGAGCCCCGGGCGTGCGCAGGTGCTGGTGGCGAAGCACGCGCTGGTGCGCAAAGCGGAAAACAGCCGCGAACGCTTCCTGGTGCTACAGGACGGCTACCGCTATGACGGTGAACCCGGACTGGCCGATTACCGCGTGTTGCACTACAAGGAGTACGCGCTGCGCCTGAGCGCCCGCCCCGCCGACGGCGAGCAGAAATGGGATGCGGTGGCCACCGCCGCGCTGTGGGCGGACCCGCGTCCCGCGGCGCGCGCCGAACTGCAAATGCGTCTGGCGCGCCCGCTCGGCGTGCTGGTGCTGGCACTGATTGCGGTGCCGCTGGCGCGCTTCCGACCGGCCACCAGTCACTTCTACCCCTTGTGGCTGGGGGTGCTGGTATTCACCGTGTATTTCAATCTGCTGGCCACTGCCCAGCTGTGGCTGACGCAACAGCGCTCGCCCGCGTGGCTGGGCCTGTGGTGGGTCCACCTGCTGTTTGTGGCGGCGCTGGTGGTGTGGCTCAAACCCTGGCGGCGGTTGCCGCGACCGGCGCGCGCATGAAGCGGCTGGACAGTTATATCGGCAAGACGGTGTTGAGCGCGACCCTGCTGGCGTGGCTGGTGGTCAGCGTACTGGACGCGCTGTTCACGCTGCTTGGCGAGCTGGGCGATATCGGTCGCGGCGACTACGGCCTTGCCGACGCGTTGATGTACGTGCTGCTGGGCTTGCCGATGCGTGCCTGGCAGGCCTTCCCGATGGCGGCGCTGATCGGTGTGGTGCTGGGCCTGGGCAATCTCGCTGCGCAGTTCGAGCTGGACGCATTGCGCCTCGCGGGTTGTTCGCCGCGGCGGCTGACACTGGCGGTGATGCAGACGGGCCTGGTGCTGTTGCTGGTGGCACTGATCCTGGGTGAGGGCTGGGCGCCGCACGGCGAGCAGCTGGCGCAGCAGCTGCGCCGCGAGGCGATCTACGCGGGCGTCGGCGCGCAACCCGGCGCCGGTTTCTGGGTGCGCGACGGGCAGCGTTTTATCCAGGTGCAGCGCAGCGAGGGCGACGGTGGTCTGCACGGGGTGGTGATCTATCAACTGGCGCCGGGCCCGCGCCTGCAGCAGGTCACCGCCGCGGCGAGCGCCCGGCCCAGGCAGGGCCAGTGGCTGCTCGAGGATGTGAATGTCAGTCGTTTTCTTGACCAGCAGGTTGCGGTCGAACACCGTGCCGATGCCAGCTTTCCCGAGTTGATCGACGTGCGCCTGGCGCAACTGCTGACGCGCGACGCCGATTCACTGTCGCTGCCGCGCCTGGGCGAGTACATCGATTATTTGCGTAGCAACGGCAGCGACGTGGCCGGCTTGCGCATGAACTACTGGCAGCGTCTCGGCGCGCCGCTGTCGGCGCTGGTGATGCTGTTGCTTGCGGTCAGCCTGGTGCTGGGTCCGTTGGGCCGGCGGCCCCTGGGGCAGCGTCTGCTGGTGGCGGTGCTTGCAGGTCTGGTGTTCAAGCTGCTCACGGGCGTTATCGCTCACGCCGCGCTGGTATATGGCCTGCCGCCGGCGCTGGGCGCCTTGTTGCCATCGCTGGTGGTGGTCGCGGGTATCACTGTCGGCGCCTTGAAATCCCGGACCGCCTAGCCTGCGCCTCGTTACGTCTTGCGCCGGTGCGGGTTCTGTTTCAGCTGTACCACGGTGGTTTCCGAATAACGGTCGTGCCAGCTCAGGTGTTTGCGATCCACCAGGATCCACAGGTAGCCCAGTCCGAACAGCAGGCCCGAGGGAACGGCGACCAGGAAGCGTAACAGCAGCTGCCACCAGCTGACCGGTCCGGGCCGCAGGTTGCGCAGTTGCAGTTTCCAGGCGCGCATCCCGAGCGTCTGTCCGCCGTGCATCCAGAACCAGCCATAGAAGAAAAAGGCGATAAACAGCAGGTAGGTGGTCAGCAGCGGGTTGTGGGGTGCGAAGGCTTCGCCGTGGTTCAACGGCAGTAAAATGGCCACGCCGATAAACCACAGGGCCAGCAACAGCAGCGTGTCGTACAACAGCGCGCCGAGGCGTTTGAATAAACCAGCCGGTTTGGGGGGATTACTGGGGTCTGGCATGGGGGTCACGCACTTAGTGGTCACCGCCACTTTACCGCCGCCATCCTTGTCTGCGCAACGGTGACAACCCGGCTCTGCTGTGCTATGAACTGCTATGTAACAGATAAAAACAAGATGGGAGCAGTTGGATGAGAATATATACCGACCTGGCGCTGATGGACGGCGTGATCGCCGCGGGCGAGTATTCCTGGCGCGGAGACCGTTACAGTTACAGGGGCCAGCTCAACGATGAAATGGCGCGCATGGCATCGATCATGTGCCGCGCCACGACGCTCAGCACCCACATGCAGTCCGATATTCTCTGTACCAATCTCAGTAGCAAGGATTGTCCGTTTACCGAATCA
>JASFNS010000378.1:0-3194 GCA_050116915.1 Thiogranum sp.
CAGGGATTGCGCCGACAGGTTGAGGCTGAATCCGGCAGCGTCCAGGCGCACGTCGCTGCCCGAAAGGCCCGCGTCCCTCAGCGTCGCCAGGGTGTTGCGGATAACCCATTTATCGATCGCCGGCATCAGCTGATAACGTTCGGCTGCGGGGATAAACAGGCCGGGCTGGATGAGCCCTCTTTCGGCATCACGCATCCGGATCAGTATTTCGTATTGCCTGGTCAGGCCCTGTACTGTATCGATCGGCGCAATCAGCTGGCTGAACAGCACAAAGCGGTCGTTCTCGATGCTCCTGTTCAGCGTCTGCAGCCACTGCATGTCGCCAGTTCGCTGAATGATGTCCTCGTCGGTGGGTTCATAGACGTGGATACGGTTGCGGCCCTTGTCCTTGGCGATGTAGCAGGCGGAGTCGGCCGTCATCATCAGGTCGTTGGTAGTGGCGTGACCGTGCGTGATGGGCACCAGGCCGATACTGGCGCCGATTTCAAAGGTGTGCTGGTACCAGGTGAACCGGAAGGCGCTGGTCGCGTCCTTGATCAGTGTCGCCAGCTTCTCGGCGCTTTCGAGCGGGCAATCCTTGAGGATAATGCCGAATTCGTCGCCGCCGAGGCGGGCAAATACGTCGTGTTTGCGGATCTTCTTGTTGATCTGGAAGGTCAGCTGCTTGAGCAGTTCGTCGCCGGCCTTGTGGCCGCAGGTATCGTTGACGATCTTGAACTGGTCGAGGTCGATATAGCACAAGGCGTGTTCCACGGTCCGGTCGTTGACTTCTATCAGCGCCTTGGATAACTGTGCCTCGAACTCGCGGCGGTTCATCAGACCGGTGAGGTCGTCGTGCGATGCCTGGTAGGCAAGTCGCTCCGACATGTGGTGCAGCTTGGAGAAATCGTGGAACACCAGCACCATGCCGACGATGTCATCGCGGCTGTCGTGGATCGGGGTGGCCGTATCCTGGATGATGAACTCCTTGCCGTCGTGGCGCGTGAGGGTCAAAAGGAAGTCATGGTGAATGGTCTTGCCATGCTCGATGCAGTCGTGGATCGGGTAGTCGATGGGTACGCGGGTGTTGGACGAAATAATCTTGAATACTTCGTGCAGCGGGCGGCGCAGCGCTGTCGAAAATGTCCAGCCGGTAAGCTTTTCCGCGGCCGGGTTCATGTAGGTGACCGCGCCGAAGGCGTCAGTGGTGATGACGCCCTCGCCAAGCGACTCGAGGGTGGTCTGCGCTTTGACTTTTTCGATGAATAGTTCGTCGTTGGCGCGCTCGCGTTCCCGGTTGCGGGCGTCTTCGAGCGCTTCGGCCATGGAATTGATGCCCTCCTGCAGCACGCCGATCTCGCCGCCCGCGTCGACCTCGATACGCCTGTGCAGCTGACCCTCGCGGATCGCATTGGTGATCGAGGTCAGGGCGCGTATCGGGGCAGTCACGCTGCGCGCGATCAGCGCCGCGAAGTACGCGGTAACCAGGATTGCGATTGCGGTAATCAACAAGCCGTTGATGAGTACGTCGGTTTGCTTGGCGATGGCGCGTTCCCGGGTGAGAATAACGTGCACGCTGCCGATCAGTTCCGGCGTCATGTGGGCGGTTGACTCCGGCGCAGGGCTGTTTTCATAGTCGTCGACGGCGAGACTGGTGTAGAACACCGGTGAGGTGAAACTTTTGAACAGGCCGTTGTTGCCGTCGAGAATAATCTGCTTCAACTCGGTGGCGCTCAATGGCCCGGTATGGCTGACAGGCTTGCCTTGCGCGTCCGAGACGATAATGGCCATCACGTCCGGGTCGCGTGCCGACGCATAGATCAGTTTGGTGAGCGCCGCTTCGTTCCCGGACAGCACACCGTATTCACTGGCCGGGGACAGCAGGTTGGCGATGGATTGTCCCTTGGTGTCCAACGCTGTCTCGATGTCGGAAATCTTGCTCCAGATAAAAAACGAGGAAAGCAGCAGCGCCGTGATGCTCAGTGGCAGCAGTGTTACCAGGAATAGCTTATTTTGAATATTCAGCTTGTTCATCGTCAGCGTCTTTTATGATCGATTGGAGTTTCGGATGGTGTTCAAGGTCCAGGCCGAGCGAGTCGGCGACATGCCGGTTAATGCGGATCTTGAAGGATTGCGGGTATTGCGGCGGTGGCAGGCGGTGTTCATTGCCGGCGAAATACGCCTTTATGATGCCGGCGGCCTGCCGGGATATCTGTCTGGGTGTGGAATACACCGACAGTGCCGCCCCGGCGTCCGCGTAAGCCTTTGAATAGGCCAGCAGCGGTACCTTGTAGCGGTAGGTGGTCAGCAGGATGCTCTTCGCAGTGTGGCGGTTGTAAACCAGCGGATCGGCGATAGACAGCAGTACGTCGGATTGTTTCAGTATGCCGTCGAGCGCCGGAAGCAGGTCGTCGGCCTCGTTCACCAGGGCTGTATGCAGCGAAAGACCCTGTTTACCGGCAAGCTCGGCGAGCTGGCTTTGCTGCTGGCTGGAGGTGGGGCCGAGCAGCACGCCGAGCCGCCGCTGGCCCGCAAAGGCGGCGTCCAGGACCGTGAACAGGCGCGGAAGCGGCTGGTCGATGTAGATCGCCGTGCACTGTCCGGAAGGGCAGGCGAGGTCTCCCGAGCGCTTCAGGCTCTCATAGCTGGCTTCGGGAATCAGCGCATAGAGTACCGGCGCGGCCGGCCGCCATTTGTTCACCACGCGTGCCGCCTGCGTGCCCAGGGCAACCACCATGTCGAAGGATCCGCTCGCACCGGTCCGGTACGTGTCGACCAGCTGGCTGGCGGGCAGCGAAGTGATGGCGAACCGCTCCGGAGCCGTGGTATCCAGCGTCCGCCTGGCCTCCTCGACAAAATGCAGGTAGTGCGACGAGGTGTGGCTGCTTACGAACAGGATACTGGCCGCGCCATCAGCCGCGGTTGCAGCCGGATGGCCAAGCATCAGCACAATCGTCAGCGCGGCGGACAGCCATGCGCGCAGGCAGCAGGCGCTTCGGCGTTTCAGCACACTACGGGCTCCGACTGGCAAGCGCATTGACTGGTGCTTTCCTTGCGTTCCGGTTCACCATTATTTGAAACTGACGGCGAGTGAGCCATAGATGCGCCGGTCTATGGTGTTTCTGAGCCGGGTATCCTGCTTGTCGTCGAACAGATTCTGAACGTCAAAGGCGAGCGTGAAGTCCCGCCCGGCGGTTGAGATGGTGCGGGCCAGA
>JASFNS010000379.1:0-3184 GCA_050116915.1 Thiogranum sp.
GGCGTATCGAAGAAGAAATGTTGCGCCTCCCGGGCATCCGTCCGGCTAGCCATCTCGGCGACCAGGCGCGGATACTCCTCGCCCAGCAACACCTCTCCCCGGGTGGAAACAATCAGACGGCAATCGGTCGGCAGCGAACTGAACTGGCGGTCATAATAGGCCTTTAGCCCTTCACTGCTCGTGCCCAGTTCGAGGATGATGTACAGGTATTCCTGCAGGCGCAGGTCACCTGAGATCACGTCCGTGTAGTGGTCCAGCTCCTGGATCTGGGATTTTACGCCGGCTTCCTTGCGCAGCGCGACATGCCGCAGGTGCTCTTCGGTGCCGGTGACAATCACGTCCCTTGCCGCCTTGAATGACAGGGTCATCATCCCGACCAGCAATACGATCAGCATCCCTACATAGAGCAGCAACCGCGACCGGTAAGTCATGGCTCGGTGCCGGGCTCATAGCTGTCAATCTTGAGCAGACCATAGCGGCGGGCCACAGCGTCGAAGGCCGGCCCGGTCTGTACCTCTTTAATAATGGTGAGGACATCCTTCGAAGGATGCTGATCGGTCACGGCTGACAGACTGCGGTAAAACGGGTAGTGTTTGTTGCGCAGATTCTCCGGTGTGGGTTGGTAACCGTCGACCGTCACGACCTTGAGTCTGTTATCCGGCGCAAAATCCCAGGTGGAACCGATATGCCCGATAGCACCCTTGAAATCGCCGACGCGCTGTTCCATATCGGCGGCACTGCTGACGTTTAGCCGTTGCTGCCGGAATGCTTCTGCATCAGGCAGGATAGTCTTCCAGTGTCCGGGCCGTTTCTTGCAGTGCAGGCGCGCTACCAGCACGATGGGCTCGTCCACGCCGCCCACCTCACGCCAGTTGACGATATCGCCGCGCATAATGGCACGCACCTGCTCGCTGCTGAGATTGGATACCGGGTTGTCTTTGTGCACGACGATGAGCACCGGCTCGAGCGCCAGCGGGTAGACCTGCAGTTTTTTCTCGGTGACCTCCGCGTCACTCAAGGGGCAGCAGACAAAACCGAAGGTTTCGTGGCCCGGCGCATTGCGCAGTGCGGTCTTGATACCGGCATTACAACCCATACCCAGGGTTGAATTGCGCCCGTGCAGCTCGATATGGCGGCCGGATACCCGTTCCAGGTCGGGCTTGAGCTGCTCGAAAACAACCCAGGCAAAATGGGCGCCGCCTCCGGTCACAACCGCCGAACCGGCGGCGGCGTCAGCGGCGCTGGCGGCGGGTGCGAGCAATCCGGCACAGGCGCATAGCAGTGCCGCAAAAATCTGTTTCATGAAGGCGTTACCCCGTTGGAAAAAGCGAGTCGTCGTCACCAGGTTTTATATGCAATGCTGCCGGACATGCCGACCCTACGAGGACTTAACGGCAAAGCGTCAAAAATCTGAACGATTTCACAGAACCAGACAGGGTAATTTCTATCTATATATTTTTATTAGATAAATTTTGTCGCCCGAGGAAACCTTTATGTGACTTTACTCACGTTCCAGTGGTGTATCAGGCGTCGAAAAACCGCCACCACCCGGTGTACGGATTTCCAGCCGGTCCCCCGCCTGCACCGACAGAGCCAGTTTCGCGGGTAGAGCAACCCCGTTCAAAAGGTTCTCGCCCGCACACCCCGGTCGTCCACCCAGTATCCCCCAGGGGCGGTGCCGGCGGCGTTCGGTCAACAGCGTGACTTCGGCCGGCGCCAGAAACTCATACTCGCGAATCAATCCGTCACCACCGGCACGCAACCCCGCTCCGCCCGAGCCCCGGCGGATGACGTAGCGGAGAATCCTCAGCGGATAGGCCGCCTCGAGGACTTCAATCGGCGTGTTCAGTGTGTTGGTCATGTGAGTCTGCAGCGCGTGCAGGCCACCGCCACGCCGACCGGCCCCCATACCGCCGCCCAGGGTTTCATAGTAGTCCCAGGCGCCGCCTGCCCCGCGCGCGCCCATGGCAAGGTTATTCATTGTTCCCTGGCTGGCCGCCGCGACCCGATCCGGTACCGCCGCGGCGAGCGCCCCCAGCACCAGGTCGACAATCCGGCTGCTGGTTTCGACGTTACCCGCGGCCACTGCAGCCGGCGGGCGCGCATTGACCAGGCAACCCTCGGGCGCGGTGAGGTGGATGCCGCGGAAACTGCCTGCACACGCCGGCGTGCGCTCATCCATCAGGCAGCGGAAAACATAGAACACCGCCGCCGCGGCCACCGACAACGGGCAATTGATGTTGCCCGCGACCTGGGCGGCGGTACCGGTGAAATCAACGTCGATGTGATGACCGCGAATACGCACGCACACCTGCAGGCGTATATCGCGGTTACCCTGTCCGTCATCGTCCATGAAATCCTCGAACGGGTAGTCACCGTCGGGCAACTCGCTGAACGCAGCCTGCGACATGCGTTCGCCGTAGGCGTTGAGTTCTTCGAGCCCCTGCAAGTACGCCGGGAGGCCGATGTCCTCGACCAGCGCCTGCACGCGCCTGACACCGATGCGATTGGCACTGACCTGCGCGGAAAAGTCCCCTTGCGTGATCGTCGCGTTATGGGTCGCGGCAACAATGCCGTCGAGCACCGGCTGGCAGATCAGGCCTCCCTCGACGAGCAGCGTCGGGGCAATCAACAGCCCCTCTTCCTCGAGCCGGCGGCCGATTGGCATGGAACCCGGGCTCTCGGCACCGATATCGGCGTGGTGGGCGCGGTTGGCGACAAAACCGACGCAGCTGTGCGCGACGAACACCGGTGCAATCAACGTCACGTCCGGCAGGTGAGTACCACCCTGGTAGGGATCGTTGACCACCAGCATGTCACCCGGACGCCAGCGATGCGCGGCAACCATATCGGCCATGGCGTAAGCCATGCTGCCGAGATGCACCGGGATATGCGCGGCCTGCGAACACAACTGCCCTTCGGCGTCGAACACTGCGCAGGAGTAATCCAGGCGGTCCTTTATGTTGGGTGAAAAAGCCGCCCGACGCAGGACCGCACCCATTTCATCACACAGGGCGGATACCCGGCTGGCGAATATACTGAGCTGTACGGCGTCCATAGAAAATGATTATGCACCAGGCCGGGCGGCATGTTGCATTCGCTCAGGACGCGCCTTAAACTCCGCATACTTGAGCAAATTAGTCGGCTTTTGTGTCGGCAAAAAAAATTTCAACAACATTTTTTC
>JASFNS010000380.1:0-3184 GCA_050116915.1 Thiogranum sp.
ATGATCGACCCGAAAATGCTCGAGTTGTCGGTGTACGAGGGTATTCCACACCTGCTGACGCCGGTGGTAACCGACATGAAGGAAGCGGCCAATGCGTTGCGCTGGTGTGTCGGCGAAATGGAACGGCGCTACCGGCTGATGGCGGCGCTGGGCGTGCGCAATATCGGCGGCTACAACCGCAAGGTGCAGGAAGCCATCGACAAGGGCGAACCCATCCCCGACCCGCTGTTCAAACCGGAGGAGGTGCTGGAGGAAAATCCCGAGCCACCGACGCTGGAACCCCTGCCGTTCATCGTGGTCATTATCGACGAGCTGGCCGATATGATGATGGTGGTCGGCAAAAAGGTCGAGGAACTGATCGCGCGACTGGCGCAGAAGGCGCGTGCTGCGGGCGTACACTTGATTCTGGCCACGCAGCGTCCGTCGGTGGACGTGATTACCGGCCTGATCAAGGCCAATATTCCTACGCGTATTGCCTTCCAGGTGTCCTCCAAGATCGATTCGCGGACTATCCTCGACCAGCAGGGCGCCGACCAGCTGCTGGGACACGGCGATATGCTGTACCTGGCGCCGGGCACCGGGATACCGACGCGGGTGCACGGCGCCTTTGTCGACGATGCCGAAGTGCACCGCGTTGTGGATCACCTGAAGGGACGGGGCGAACCTGACTACATCGAGGATATCCTGCAGACGACCACGGACTACCTGCCCGGCGGCGGCGGGCAGGGCGAGGCCGAGGATGCCGAAGGCGATCCTCTGTATGACGATGCCGTGCGCGTGGTCACCGAAACCCGCCGTGCATCGATTTCCGGCGTGCAACGCCGCCTCAAGATCGGTTATAACCGGGCCGCGCGCATGATCGAACAAATGGAAGCCTGCGGTATCGTCGGGCCGCAGCAGTCCAACGGCAACCGCGAGGTCCTGGCCCCGCCGCCGCCAGAGCTGTAGACAATTATGCCGTCGCTGCTACACATACGCCCGCGTACCCGTGGTCTGTGGATGGTCCTCTGCCTGCTTGCCGGCCTGACACCGGGGGTGGTGCAGGCCGACCTCGTCAGTGACTATTTTTCCGGGCTGGAAACCATCCAGGCGGATTTCGTCCAGACTGTGGTGGACAGCGGCGGCGAAACCGTGCAGGACTCGCAAGGCCATGTCTGGATGCAGCGGCCCGGGCGCTTCCGCTGGGATTACCGCACGCCCTATCACCAGTTGATCGTAGCCGACGGCAAGCGCCTGTGGACCTATGACGAGGACCTGGAGCAGGCCACGGTCAAGGATCTGGATGCCGCCTTGAGCAGCACGCCGGCCATGTTGTTGAGCGGCTACCGTCCGCTCGCCGAAGTCATGGACTGGGAACCCGACAGCGACAACGACCGCTATACCTGGTTTCGCCTGCACCCGAAAGAGCGCGATTCGGCGGTGGAAAAGGTGCGCATCGCCTTCGATGGCGGAGAACTGGCGATTATCGAAGTGGTCGACGGATTCGGTAACCATACCCGGATCCGATTTTCCAACATGCGGCGCAATCAGAAGCTCGATGACGGTCTGTTTCAGTTAAAGTTACCAGAAGGAACGGATATCATCGGCGCCGCACCATGACGGCAACGACACGTGAATTCCGGCCGCTGGCCGACCGTATGCGCCCGCGCGACCTGGATGAGTTCATCGGCCAGAGTCACTTGCTGGGAGCCGCCAAGCCGCTGCGCCAGGCGGTGGAATCCGGGCAGCTGCATTCCATGTTGTTCTGGGGCCCGCCCGGAACCGGCAAGACCACCCTGGCCCACCTGCTGGCGGCGCGGTCGGGCGCCGAGTTCGTGCCGCTGTCGGCGGTGCTCGCGGGTGTCAAGGATGTTCGCCAGGCGGTGGAGGTTGCACGCCGGCGCCAGGAAGTGGAAAAGCGCCAGACGTTGCTGTTTGTCGACGAGGTACACCGTTTCAACAAGGCGCAACAAGACGCCTTTCTGCCGTTTGTCGAAGACGGCACGGTATTGTTTGTCGGTGCCACCACCGAAAATCCGTCGTTTGAACTCAACAACGCGCTGCTGTCGCGGGCGCGCACCTATGTGTTGAAACGGCTTTCCGAGCAGGAGTTGATGGCCGTACTGAGGCAGGCGCTGGGCGACCGCGAGCGAGGCCTCGGAAATGCAGGGGTGGATATCAGTGACACCCAGCTGGAACGTATCGCCCAGGCCGCCGACGGCGATGCGCGGCGCGCTCTGACGCTGCTCGAAATTGTGTTTGACCTGGCCGGCGGCGGCGCGGCGGTCGGGGACGACATTCTCGCCGAGGTGCTTTCGGGCGGGGTGCGGCGCTTCGACAAGGGTGGCGAGGCGTTCTATGACCAGATATCCGCGCTGCACAAATCGGTGCGCGGGTCCTCGCCCGATGCGGCGCTGTACTGGCTGGCGCGGATGATCGATGGTGGCTGCGACCCGCTGTATATCGCCCGGCGCGTGGTGCGCATGGCCTCCGAGGACATCGGCAATGCGGATCCGCGCGCGCTTGCGCTGGCGCTGCAGGCCTGGGACGTCCAGGAACGCCTCGGCAGTCCGGAAGGTGAACTGGCCATTGCCCAGGCCGTGGTTTACATGGCGTGCGCGGCCAAGAGCAACGCCGTCTATGTCGCTTTCAACGCCGCGATGCACGACGCCAGGGCGCACGGATCGCTCGACGTACCGTTGCACCTCAGAAACGCGCCGACCCGCCTGATGAAAGAACTCGACTACGGCCGGCAATATCGCTACGCGCACGACGAGCCCGAGGGTTATGCCGCGGGGGAGAATTATTTTCCTGATGAAATGAAAGCCGCGGCCTACTACCGGCCCGTCGACCGCGGGCTGGAGGCGCGCATCGCCGAAAAGCTCGCGCACCTGCGCGCACTGGACCGACAGGCCCGGCAGAAAAACCACAAATAAATGCGTGCCCGGCGAGCTTCCGGTAACATTGCCTGCCTATGAGCCAGATAGTCGCAATCGCCAGTGGGGGAGCTGTCGGCGCCGTGTTGCGTTACTGGGTGTCGACCTGGGTTTATGCGTTCAGCGGCAGGGGATTTCCTTACGGCACGCTGGCGGTCAATGTGCTGGGAAGCCTGCTGATGGGGTTTCTGTTTGTCTGGCTGCTGGAGCGCTTATCCAATGACCTTACCTTGCGTGCGTTTCTGCTGATCGGTCTGCTGGGCGCCTTT
>JASFNS010000381.1:0-3176 GCA_050116915.1 Thiogranum sp.
GTCCGCGTTGGGAATCCGTGGATCGAATATCTGCCCGACGACGGTGATTGATCTGGTCCCATCCGTTAGCTGCTCGACGGCGACTTCCGGGTGCACGGTCAGCTTAAGCGACCCATCGACCGGTACACGCTGCCAGCCTTGCAGGGCGTCGACAAACGCACTGCCCAGGACGAACTGGTGGCAAAACCGGTCCTTGCTGAAGCATCCCCGCAGGTCTTGTTCAATGAGTAGCATTGAGCAGGATTCGCTAGGCGCTCCTGCGCATAATTCGCCAGTCACCGACTATCGTTGTGTCTTGGCTGGGCCCGACTTCCTCAAACCCCAGGCGCTGCATGGATGGTACCCGGCCGCTCTGCACCTCCACCCATACCTCGGCAGCACCATGGCGGGCCGCCAGTTCCAGGCGTTCCACATTCAGCCGCCTGCCTAGTCCGTTACCTGAGTGCTCCCAGTGAACGACCAGTCGGTTCAGGATACCTATGGGAAAATGCATACGTTCCACGTATGGCCCGAAACTGCACAGGTCCGGCACAGCCGCTTGTTCGGTGACAACAATCAATCGCCCACTGGCTATGATCTTGCCCTGGTCCCGGTATGCGACGTGCCATCCGGCGTGATCGAACTGATCCATACCGAAGCGCTCGGATGCTGTTTTGGCATCGATCACACGGCTCCAGACGGTCAGCCGAAATTTTTCAATCTCTCTCAGCATATCGATGTTGTCGCTGCCTTTGAAAAGCAGGGGATCGTTCATGACCAGAACCTCAATCGCTCATCTTCGAAAGCGCTGATAAACGAGCCGAAGGCCAGCCGGTTCCGGGCTTGCGCAACGGCGTGATAGTTCCGCGAATTAATGATAATCACTTCGCCGGGGTGAACGTCCACCCGCAACATGCGGACCCCGCCAACCACCGCCTCAGTGTAAAAATAGCTGTCCCGGACCTGGTGGACATCATCTTCCGGGCTCCACAACTTGTCCCAGAGGAGCAGCTCACCACCTTGCTCGGGTACGCGCAGGTAGAGATTCCAGGCCAGCTGGGCGCCGGCGGCTGCAATCGCCCAGCCGTCCGAATCCTGTGCAGCGAAGTCAACATGGATGGGACTGAAGCCGTTGCGCAACTTGCCGTTGCCGGCAAAATAGCTCCCCAGACCCGGTTCGGACATGATATCGGCGTCAAAACCGAGCTCACCGAGCCTGGTGATCAGCCGCTGTACGGGCCGAAAACTCTGCGCATATATGCGGGAAAAATCCTCGTCCAGCTTCCTGGCAAGGGCAAAGTAAGCCTGTTTGGAAGCACGCACGCCCTGCTCGTACTGGCTGATGCCAAGCCTCGTCACTTGCTCGATGCTGCTGGTCCGGCAGGCATGTTCGAGGAGCCCGGCCAGCAGCTGTTGCACTTCCTCATGCGTAGCAAAGTTGTCGATACGAACAGCCGGAATACGACTCTCAATCAGAGCCTGCAGCGAGGCATGGCTGAGCGAATGGATCTCAGTATCTTCCCACATCTTGTCACGTGAAGACTTGTCACATTGGAAAAGCCATCGTTTTTTTTCCGACAGCGCCAAACAGCATGTCGGCATATCATAGATTTAATACACTCAATTCTCACCCGCAGAGATGCGTGGCGCGCCGGTCTGCGTTTGCATCCGGCCAATGCCGGCCGGGCGGCCCGCCGTAGCCCTTTGAGGCACTAGCAACCCCGCCACCTGATATTCGAATATACGATATATTTCAATCGCTTAATATGACATCGACCTGCTCGGGGGTGATCAACTCGGGATCGCTGTTGCCCCAGGCGTTGCGCTCGTAATTGATGATATCGGCTATCGACCGGGTGTCGAGCACGCCGGCGAAGGCGGGCATGGCACCGTTACCCCGGCCGTTGAGAACAATGCCGATGTGCAGCGCCACCGGACCGGTTGCCACCGCACTGCCTCGCAGCGACGGCGCCCCCAGCGCTGTCTGCCCCTGTCCGGACGCCAGGTGGCAGGCGGCGCACTTCTGTGCATACAGCCGTCTTCCGCTTTCCAGTTGCTGAATCTGCGCGGGGGTCCACGCGGACGGGTCCCAGCGCGGCGGGACGCCATCGCCCGAATCGCGCTGCCCGCAGGCGGCTGCGAGCAGCAACGCCAGTGCGAGCGCTGGATATGCCGCGTTCACACGGTGGTGCGCTGACCCGTCAGACATCTGTGCCGTTGCAGAGCGACGCACACCTCAGGCCGGGCAGGCGCTGCCGTGTCGTGCGGCGGCCCATGTGGCTGGCAACCATAGCGGGCCGCAACTGGCGCCTGCACTGGTTCTACCATGACCATGTTCATGCTTTCGCCCGCGACTCGAGCCTGCTGGTGGAAGTGGAAAAAGCCTGGCTGCGGTGCCACCAGCGCCGGTCTGCCCCGCCGCAGTAGTTCACCAGCCGCTGTCACGGGCCGGGCAGTATGGCGTGGAGCCGGTCGCGCATTGTTTACCCGGATTGCGTCACCGCGCCAGTCGCTAGACCAATGACAGGTACAGCCACACCAGCCCCATGACAAGCCCCAGACCCATCACGCCCAGCAGCACCGTACTGGCATGGTTTTTCCGCCAGCCTCTGAATATCCAGTAACTTTGCAGTCCTGCAAAACCCGCCGCCACGCCCAGTAGCATGACCAGTTGCTTGTCCGGTATGTCCATCGGCATGATGAGAAAGAAGAAGAATACAAATGCCACGCCCAGTGGCGTCAGGGAGAAAATCCAGTCCTGTACTTCCCTGGGGTCCCTGCGGGTCTTCATCATTTTATGCAGCTTGCTCTCGCCATCCATCGGGCCGGTTCCTCTCAAAAATGCATCAAGAAAGTTCAAGGCTAGCATAGGCATGACACATCTTATTGACTCAGGTCAACTGCGTACCGCGACAGTACAGATGACTACCTCTGCCGCTGCGGGCAAGACTACCGATGCCGGTTCCACGGCGGCCACCGTGTACGACAGTGCAACGAAACCGCTGTCATTGGGGCAGTACGTGTGCACGCGAAGTCTGTGAGCCAGCCGCAAAAAATCAAAACAACATGCAATGTTTTTAACGTCGTCTCATGTCTTCGACCTGTTGCGCAGTGACCAGCTCGGGATCGTTGTTGCCCCAGGCGTTGCGCTCGTAATTGATGATATCGGCTATCGACCGGGTGTCGAGCACGCCGGC
>JASFNS010000382.1:0-3173 GCA_050116915.1 Thiogranum sp.
CTTCCGGGTCAGCAGCGACAACCCGGCGGTAAAGCTGGATTTTGGCGGATTCGCCAAGGGCTACTCGGTCGCCATGGCTGTTGATCTGCTGGAACAGCGCGGCATTCGCAACCTGATTGTCAACGCCGGCGGCGATCTGTGCCTGCGCGGCCGCCACGGCGACCGGCCCTGGCGCATCGGCATCCGCTCGCCGGACGGCAAAGGCGTACTCGCCAGCATCGACCTCGAGGGCGCGCACTGCGTCTTCACCTCGGGCGACTACGAACGCTATTTCGAGTACCGCGGCAAGCGCTACTCGCATATTCTCGACCCGCGGACGGGTTATCCCGCCGAAGGGACCCACTCGGTGACAGTCCTCGCCAACGACGCCTCGCTTGCCGACGCCGCCGCCACGGCATTGTTTGTGGCCGGCCCCAATGGGTGGCAGGATATTGCCCGCAGTATGGGTATCGACGATGTGCTGCTCATCGACGCCACAGGCCGGGCGCACATGACCAAAACCCTGACGGGGCTGGTGCATTTCGAGCAGCCACCGACCGGCATGGAAACCGTTACGCTGGAGGCGCGCGAGCGACACTGAAAACGGTATAATTGCTGCATGGTTAACCGGCAGCGGACGCTATTGAAACTGAATGCCATGAACGTATCCACCCAAGTACCCTTTGAGGCGCCTACCACCGACCGCCTGGCGTTGACGCTGTTCCTCGCCACGGCGCTTCACGCGCTGGTTATCCTGGGCATCAGTTTCGATGTTTTTGATCGGGACAACGACGAGCAGAACGTGCCGACGCTGGACATAACCGTGGTTAACCGCCAGCAGACCAAGCCCCCCGAAGAGTACGACTACCTGGCCGAGACCAGCCAGGATGGCGCAGGCAATACCGAAGACAAAGTACAGCCGCAGCAGGAAAGCCTGGCTCAAACCCCGCCTCCGGCACCGCCCGTCGAGAGCACCCCCACGCCGACACAGGTCATGACTGCGGATACCAGCACCCGGAAAATACAGAAATCTGAAGAACCCAAGCCCGATGAGAAAAGCGAGGTCACCAGCGCGGCCGAACTGATCAACCGCAGTATGGAAATGCTGACGCTCAACCAGCAAATCAACCAGACGCTGCAGGCCTATTCAAAGACACCGAAAAGCAAGTTTATTTCGGCGCGAACCAAGGAATTCAAATACGCCAGCTACATGCGCGACTGGGTCGCCAAGGTCGAACGCGTGGGCGAACTCAACTACCCGGATGCGGCACGCCGCGAGAACCTGTCCGGCAAACTCATTGTCCAGGTGGCCGTTTACCCGGACGGCAGCGTCCGCGAGATCACTATCCGCAAACCCTCCGGCTACAAAATACTCGACGATGCCGCGGTACGGATTGTCAAGCTGGCGGCCCCTTTCGCCCCCTTCCCGGAGAGCATCAAGAAGGAGACCGACGTACTGTACATTACCCGGACCTGGGTGTTTACCAGCGGCAATCGTCTGAGGGGACACTAAACCCCGGGGCATTTGCGCTGTCCAAACGCTTGTGCAAACAGGACCGCTCGCCGATACTAACGCTATGGTGGATGCCCAGTACCTGACCAATCAGTTCCTCATTGCCATGCCCGGGCTGGAAGACCCGAATTTTTTCCACTCGGTCACCTATATCTGCGAACACAATGCCGACGGCGCACTGGGGCTGGTGGTCAACCGCCCCCTGGAAATGCGTCTGGGCGAAATCCTGCAGCACATTCATGTGGACAATGCCGAGCCTGAGGCCCGCCAGATGCCCGTTCACCTGGGCGGTCCGGTACAACAGGATCGCGGCTTTGTCCTGCACGAGCCCCTGGGGAACTGGGAAGCCACGTTGAAAGTTACCGACCGCATCGGCATCACCTCGTCCATCGATATTCTGCATGCCATCGCCCGGAATGAAGGTCCCGAGCGTTCGCTCATCACGCTTGGCTACGCCGGCTGGGGTGCCGGGCAGCTCGAGCAGGAAATGGCCGATAACGCCTGGCTGAGCGGCCCGGCCGACCCCGAGATCCTGTTTCGCACCCCGGATGAAGAACGTTGGCGGGCCGCCGCCGCGTCCCTGGGTGTCGACCTTGACCTTTTGTCGGGAGACGCCGGCCACGCCTGATGGCAAAGCGGGGCGCACAAACGGCCGGTCCGGGGGTACAGACGCTGCTGGGGTTTGACTACGGACTCAGGCGCATCGGCGTGGCTGTCGGACAGGCGCTGACGGCATCGGCCACCGCCCTGACAACGGTGCACGCGCGCGACGGCAAACCTGACTGGCCCGCCATCAGCCGCCTGGTCGCCGACTGGAAACCGGACGCACTGGTGGTCGGAATCCCGTATCATATGGACGGTAGCGAGCAGGATATGACCCGAAGCTCGGAACGTTTCTGCCGGCAGCTGGAAGGCCGTTACGGCTTGCCCGTGCACCGCGCGGAAGAAAGACTGACGTCCTATGTCGTCGAAGCCGGACTGGCCGCGGGCGCCGACAAACACGCAGTCGACCCCCTGTCGGCGCAGGTGATTCTGCAGGATTGGCTCCAACAACACGCACAGCGATGACCGAAACATACGACATAGCGGCACTGATCGATCAGATGGCGGCAAAACTGCGGCAGCTGATGACGATTGATGCTCAGACGCTGATGGTAGGCATCCATACGGGCGGCGTTTGGATTGCCCGGGCCCTGCACGAAAAGCTGGCCATCCAGGAGCCCCTGGGAGTGCTCGATATTTCCTTTTATCGGGATGACTTTACCCGCATCGGCATGAATCCGCAGGTCAAGCCCTCGCAGCTGCCATTCAGCCTCGACGATCGGGATATCATTCTGGTGGACGACGTGCTGCATACGGGCCGCACCATCCGCGCGGCAATGAACGAGTTGTTCGATTACGGACGCCCCGCATCCATTACCCTCGCGGTACTGGTCGAGCGCAGCGGCCGCGAGTTGCCCATCGAAGCCAACGTGGTCGGTCTGCACATGTCACTGGGGCCGGGCGAGCACGTGAAACTGAGCGGCCCCGAGCCCCTGGCGCTGGAGGTCAAGAGCCATACATGAGCAGTACCGACCTGCAGATTCGTGATGACGGACGCCTGCGTCACTTTCTGTACACTGAAGGACTCTCGTACAGTCTGCTCAACGAGATTCTGGATACCGCCGAATCGTTCGCCGGC
>JASFNS010000383.1:0-3160 GCA_050116915.1 Thiogranum sp.
GTTAAGAGAAAAGAAGATTACCCCGCCATTTTTGTCAGCGATGGAAAGACCATGCTCACCCTCTGGGCGATAAAAGACGGATCGGCGATCGCGTTCGACAAGAACAGGAACGTTGGTTTACACCATGTTGCCTTCTCGGTTGCCGATGAGGCGGCGTTGCATGCTGTTCATGAGCGGCTGAAAGCAGCAGATGTGCCCATCGAATTCGGTCCGGAGCTATTGGCGGGCGGCCCGGCCAGGCACATGATGTGCTATGAGCCGAGCGGTATGCGGGTCGAGATTATATGGCCAGGCGGGTAGCCGCGGAGTTGTTAGTCCGACCCCAAAATTTCCCGGAGCGGCATAAATAGTGAAAACATCAACGAAAGCGGCGCTATTATCGGCTTTTGTCTTTCCCGGGATCGGGCATCTGTATTTAAAGAGGTATACGGCCGGAACCCTGTTGGCTGGCACTTCATTTGCCGCGATCTATTATTGGATGACAAAGGCCCTGGAGATGGCCTCCGAGATCACACAGAAAATCGAAAGTGGTGATGTTCCACTGGATGCGGGGGCAATTACGGAGTTGGTAACACAACAGTCAAGCGGCGCTGACGCGCAAATGCTGAATATTGCTACGATCGCATTGGGTATTTGCTGGTTGATCGGTATTGTCGACGCTTACAGGGCGGGTCGTGCGCGGGAAAAAAGTGATGAACGTTTCGGTAATGAATCCACATAACGGGCGCGTCGAATGCGCCCGACGTCGTGTGGGGCCCGGGCCTCGCGCATGCCCGGACGTTCTGCTTTGCCCGGCGTACCTCTGTGAGCGCGGTGGACAAGAGCCGCTTCGACTAGTGGCTTCAATGGCTGGCTGACAGGTTAAAAATATGAAACACATACACGGCTACTATTCGCCGAATGATTTGTATAACAGCATCATTGAAGGGCTCGATGAGATCGGAAAGAAGTTGTCAGAGGTGACACTTGACGATCTTCAGCCAGTGGATGAGTTTCATATTCGCGGTGGTGTCGCAACAAAAGAGCTCATTGAACTTTCCGCTTTTACGCCAGACATGCATATCCTTGACGTTGGCTGTGGTGTGGGTGGTTCCACGCGCCGTCTATCCCGTGAAACCGGTTGTCGTGTGACCGGTATTGATTTGAGTGATCAATACATTGATGCCGCTGAAAGATTGACGCAATTACTCGCCATGCAGGAGCGTGTGAAGTTCCATGCTGCAAGCGCACTTGCATTACCCTTTGATGACAATGCCTTTGACGGGGCCTGGTCCATTCAGATGAACATGAATGTCGAGGATAAACTGTCGTGGTTAAAGGAATTGCATCGTGTGCTCAAACCCGGCGGGCGTGCTGTACTGTACGAGGTGTGCGGTAACAAGAACTCGCCGGTGCATTTTCCGGTGCCGTGGGCGCAGGACAGTTCCATGAGTTTTCTGGTGCCGCCGGATTCGTTCCGCGATGTCATAGGTCGTGCCGGTTTTTATATCGATGTCTGGAATGACAAGACGGACCTCGCGCAGAAAGCCTTTGCACATATGACGGAACCTGTGGGTGAGCCGGATCTGCCGGAGCTGGGTGTGCATCTGCTGGTCGGGAACGACATTCTGACCAAGGCCTATAATCTGCATCGCAATCTTGACGAGGAACGCGTCAGTCTGATCGAAACTGTCGCGATAAAACCCGCAAGTCAGTCATAGGAAGCTACAATCATGGCTCTGACGATTATCGGCGCAGGCTTCGGCCGTACCGGCACAACATCGCTTTATACCTCGCTCAATCAACTGGGTTTCCCGTGTTATCACATGTTTGAGGTGCTGAAGAACCCGGAAAACAAGTCGCACCTGGATTTCTGGCGCAAGGTGGCGAATTCCGAGCCCGGCACGCGGCATGACTGGGAACAGGTGTTTTCGAAATACACGGCCGCGCTGGACAATCCGGCGTGCTGTGTATGGAGGGAGCTGTTGTCTGCCTATCCTGACGCCAGGGTTGTGCTGACCCTCCACCCGAAGGGGGCCGAGGCCTGGTATGACAGTACAGTGGATACGATCTATTTCACGGAAACGATGTGGCAGTTCAAGGTCCTCGAAGTCACTACACCTTTCGGGCGAAAATTTGGCGATATGGCCCGCAAGCTCATCTGGCAACGCTCTCACAAGGGCACGATGAATGATCGTGACAAGGCCATAGCACACTATAACCGGCACATAGAGGATGTGAAGGCCACGGTTCCAGCCGACCGGCTCCTGGTGTTTTCAGTCGATCAGGGCTGGGGGCCGCTGTGCGAGTTCCTCGGTGTGCCGGCTCCGGAATCGGAATTCCCCAACGTCAACGATCGCGCCGAAATCAAGAAAACAGTGCGCGAGATAACCAGGGGCGCCCATGTCATTCTTGGTGCTGGCCTGGCGGGGTTTGCGGGTTTGGCGTACGGGGCTTTCCACATTTTCTCGTAGAAATCGAAAACGCGGACGACGCCATCGATGATTCGGCTGAGCAAAGCATTAAACGCCTGGGGAACCCCGCAGTTCACAGCGGTCCTAAAGACGGAACTGGAGCAACTGGGCGCAGAACAGCTGCCCTTGCAGCAGGGGCTGTCGGTGGGCAGCTACGCGACGGGTAACAACATCCAGGTGATGATCATCAGTACCTCGGAGCAGCCCGGCGCTATCTGTGCAAAGGCCGGCATCTTCTACACGGGGATTGTTGCGGGCTGCAACTGTGCGGACGACCCGACCCCGGTCGAGGAGCACAGCGAGTACTGTGAGGTATCGGTTGAGATAGACAGGAACAGCGCTGCGGCCAGGGTGGTGCTGCTGCCGGAATAGCCGGCCATGGCGGACCAGTGGAAGGGCCGCCTGTTTACGGGGCGGGCGTCAGGCCGGACAACGCGTGGGTGGCTGCAAACGGCTGGCTATGAGACGTTCGGCCTAACCGGATTTCCAGGGGTGAGGATGAAGAAGGACAGGCACGAACAGCTTCTGCGGGAGCATCACCCGGATGCGATCAAGGACCGCCTGAGCCGTTCGCCGGTGTCGCAGAATGTTTCCGATGCGGTTCTCGGGGGCATCGACGGCTGTGTGACGACCTTTGCGGTCGTCTCGGGCGCGGTTGGTGCCGGTTTTTCCGCCTCGGTGGCGCTTGTCCTGGGGTTTGCCAACCT
>JASFNS010000384.1:0-3159 GCA_050116915.1 Thiogranum sp.
GTCTGTAAACACCGATTGCCTGCGGCCCGAGAGCGGTGTCAGCAGCTTTTGTGAGTGGAAGGGAACGGCAAGTTATTTCAGTGTCTGCGCCGGAGGAAGCTGCGTCAAACACGCCGCCTGGAGCTATTGCGAGCCTTTCGCCGGCTTTTCGCGGATCAGGGATTATCTGGCGTTCTATCCCGACCGGCTTGCGTGTTATGTGGATGGCGAGCGGGTGCGTGCACAGGCTGGCGGCTTCTATGGCGGCTGGGTAACCAGGGAGATCGTTGGTCCATTCAAGGGTGAGCCCGGCACCTTGAGCTGGTAGCACGCTTGCCGGGCAAGGTGTCGGGACCTATGTTGAGGTTAGTGATATCAGCACTCATCTGTTGCGCTGTCCATGCGACTGTCATGGCTGACGGCAAACTGATACTCGACGATCGCAGCAGCGGCGATTATCGCTCTTCGCTGGGCACTGCCTGGCGGCTGATCACGGACACGGTGATGGGCGGCGTATCCAGCGCAGAGCTGACACTGGACAGCGTCGAAAACAGGGCCTGCCTGCGGCTGCGGGGGGATGTCAGCCTGGAAAACAACGGCGGGTTCGTGCAGGCCGCGCTTGATCTCGAAGGCACGCCTGCATTCGACGCGTCCGCGTACCAGGGAATATCGCTGGAGGTCTACGGCAATGATCAGGCATATAACCTGCACCTGCGCACGGACGATGTCTGGCTGCCCTGGCAAGCCTACCGTACCGGGTTTCAGGCGCCCGTCGGCTGGCACACCGTACGCCTTCCCTTTACCGCATTCAAAGGCTACCGTATCGGTTCGCCGCTGGACCTTGAACACCTGAAACGCATCGCTGTGGTTGCTATCGGCAAGGCGTACAAGGCCGATCTGTGCGTGGCATCAGTGGCGCTGTATGGCTGATTCTGTCATCGGCCGCAATGCTCGTCGGTGCAGCGCCGCTGCCAACGGCCGTTCCTGTCGGATCCACGGTGGCGACGCTTAGCCGGTTCCGGCGTCGGCGTGTGCTCAGGCGGTCTCCAGAAAGACGACGAACCCGATTGTGGCGGCAGCCGAAAGGGCGGACAGCAGCCATTTGAGCGTGTCGTGAGCTTTCTGTGCAAATGCCTCGAACCAGCTTCCTGAATGGTTCATGATTCTGCCCTCGTGTTGTTACCCAATGGTTTGCCAGGCGCGTCGAGCGGATGCCCTGGAAGAGGGGGTTGCCCCCTTTCCGGGCGCCTGAGTTGTACAAGTTTCCGGTCTAACCTTCGTCGATTCCCTCGTCCACCGGGTTGTTGATAATCTCGTGAAGACGGCTACCCGGAACGACGCTGCAGAGCACTTCATAGTTCTCTTCAATTTCCCGAATCATTTCGTCAATCATGGTGTTAGCCTCCTGGCCTGGTTATACACGCAAGTGATCTACGGATACTCCGAAGTTCAAGCTACATTACCTGACTTGTTTAGTCAAGTACTACTTTTGTATAAATATTGGACAGATTTTTTCTTCCGCTGAACGGAGCCTGGCAGACAGGTCCGGGGGTTACCGCGGTCACCGGTTCCGGCAACCTGCCGGGTTCCACTGATACATCGGAATTTTCGAGCAATGCAGCGCCCACAATCGTGTTTTTTTGTCTTCCGATCCTGTCTAGGATGTTCACAAGGCAGGCAGCAGGTGCTCGGCCGGTGTCGCCGGACCGACGCGGTGCCGGAGACCGAATCAACTGCCATTGCTCGATTTTGCTGACAGGAGACGAACCGCAATGAATACATCCATGCTTGACAACACGACGACCCGCGCCGGCGCGCAAACGGCAGTCACCGCCACCAACAAGGTGATCCGCAACACCTACATGCTGCTGTCCATGACCCTGCTGTTCAGCGCACTGACCGCGGGAGTTGCTATGGCGCTCAAGCTGCCCCATCCCGGGTTGCTGCTAACCCTTGGCGGCTATTTCGGCCTGCTGTTCCTGACGACCAGGTTTCGCGACAGCGCCCTGGGGCTGGCATGCGTGTTCGCCCTCACTGGCTTTATGGGCTACACCCTGGGGCCGGTTCTCAGCGCCTACCTGGCCGTGCCCAACGGTGGTCAGGTGGTCATGACGGCGATGGGTGCCACCGGCGCCATCTTCCTGGGTCTGTCCGGCTACGCGCTGACCACCCGCAAGGATTTCAGCTTCATGGGCGGGTTCCTGATGGTCGGCATCCTGGTCGCTTTCCTCGCCGGTCTGGGTGCGGTGTTCTTCGCGCTGCCCGGACTTTCCCTGGCGGTGTCGGCGATGTTCGTGCTGCTCATGGCAGGTCTGATCCTGTACGAAACCAGCAACATCATCCACGGCGGCGAGACCAACTACATCATGGCGACGGTGACGCTCTATGTTTCCATCTTCAACCTGTTCACCAGCCTGCTACACCTGTTGGGTTTCATGAACGGTGACGAGTGACCCCCGGGTCGGCCGGCGTATCCAGGACACCCCGGCCGACAGGCTGGTTGCAGAGTGCGGTGCCACGCTGCTGGATTCGCGGTCGACAACCGGTTTAAGCTTCGTGCCTGGGATCACATACAGGGCGCGCGCATGATCGACGATTTTACCAATAGCTACCGCAAAATCATTGAGGGTATCGGCGACGACCCGGACCGCGAGGGTTTGCTGAAGACGCCGGAACGCGCGGCCAAGGCAATGGCGTTTTTGACCAGGGGTTATCATCAGGACCTCGACGAGGTGATCAATGGCGCCGTGTTTCCTTCCGACAACGACCAGATGGTGATCGTCAAGGACATCGAACTGTATTCCCTGTGCGAACATCATTTGCTGCCGTTTATCGGCAAGGCGCACGTCGCCTACCTGCCGCAGGGCAGGGTGATCGGCCTCTCGAAGATCGCGCGTATCGTCGACATGTACGCTCGCCGCCTGCAGATACAGGAACAGCTGACCACGCAGATCGCCAACGCCATTCACGAGGCCACGGGCGCTGAGGGCGTGGGGGTGGTGATCGAGGCCGCGCACCTGTGCATGATGATGCGGGGCGTGGAAAAGCAGAACTCGGAAACGGTCACCTCGATGATGACCGGCACCTTCCGTGACAACTACCGCACGCGCACCGAGTTTCTCAAGCTGATTGGCAAATAGTCCGGTGCGCGGGAAGCCGTGCGGCTGCGGCACTCGCTGA
>JASFNS010000385.1:0-3156 GCA_050116915.1 Thiogranum sp.
CTGCAGGTAGCGCACGTTGAGACTGGGCTTGCCGTTGACCAGCCGGGGATGCGCCG
Source organism: Thiogranum sp. (assembly GCA_050116915.1). Classification (GTDB taxonomy): domain Bacteria; phylum Pseudomonadota; class Gammaproteobacteria; order DSM-19610; family DSM-19610; genus Thiogranum. The sequence continues at coordinate 57 of JASFNS010000385.1, forward strand.
AAGACACAAAATAGCTGCCCTCCGGTGCCTGCGCGGCCTTGCGGATCAGCCGCTTCATGGGCCGGCTGTAAGCCTCGAAATGCACCACGTCCTCGACCAGTTCGCGCGCCTCGGCCGCCGACAGCGGCTGGAAATTGGAAATGAAGTTGTCCGTGCCGGCCAGGTCGGCCTCGGTCTGCAGATCCAGCCCGCGGTTGACCGCCTCGTCCGGCCGCTGGAACAGCCTGGCCTCGCAGTTCTCAACAAGCTTGATGCACGGGTTGCTGTAGGCCGGGTTGAGACCTTCCAGGTAGTGAGTCGGCACCACCGTCGAGGCGGTGATGTCGTCTTCCATCTGGACCTTTTCCGCGGCGACGAAGTCCTGGCGCAACTTGTAGACGCGCCAGTTACCGTCGCTGCGCAACCCGACACGCAGGTTGCTGGCGATCAGTTTCCGTCCGTCCAGCTTGAGTTCGTGCCCGGGATAACCGTTGATGTTGTCCACCGAGAAGTGCCGGCGCCAGTCGCGGCCCCATTCCGGCTTGTAAAAGCGCTTGATCATGAACACCAGCGCCAGGATGTGCTGCGGAATGCTTTCCAGCCACTGATTGTACTCGTCGGAATATTCGCTGATCGACGGCGTCAGCAGCTTGATCACCGAGCCCAGGCTGCGATCCCGGCTGAGCAGACTGCGTCGATCGCTGTCGTGGTCCTGCGGATAACGGAAACGGTTCGAGTAATCACGCTCGAAGATATCGGCGACCTGGTCGAGATCCCGGTCGATGTCGTCGATGTAGACGGCACCGGAAATAATGGTGCCGGCGATCGATTTGGAAATTTCCGATTTACCGCCCCCGGAGACGGTGCTCGGCTTGTGGCAGAAGGTGCCCTCACCGAGCGTGCCGATGAGTCGCCAGCTGGGCGCGTGCGGGTGGCGCTCCATGTGCACCTTGAAACCGCTGGGATACACGTAGGTATGCTCGGCGAGCAGCTTGATGCCATACGGCTCTCCGTCCACCTGCCAGCTCACGCGCAGGTCGCGGATATCGATACAGGCATCTTCGGGCACATAGATAATATCCGCAAAGCGCCTGTCGATGGCGTAGCCGGTATCCTGCACCGAGATCGACTGTGCCAGCTGCTCGCACAGCGTGGCGAAGTTGCGCTCACTGAGCGGCGCTTCGCCCTGGTGCTGGTAGCGCTCGCCCAGGTTGAAGCGCGGAAACGCCAGCGCGCCGCCCGAGTGCTCTTCCTCGCAGCCGCCGAACAGGTTCGCCGAGTAGCTGATCTGGGATTTGATTTCTTTCTTGCTGTAGCCGAAGTAGTTGTCGGCAATCACGGTGACAATCACGCCGCGCAAGTCGCGGCAGACGATCTTGAACGGCGCGCCGTCGTTATACAGCTCGTCCTCCTGCTGCCAGCACATGCCCTCGCGGCGTTGCCGTTCGTCGGCATCGGCATGGTGCGGCAGCCCCAGCGCCTGCTTGCGCAGGCCCACCAGGTGCGGCGCGAGAATGATGCAGCCGGTGTGGCCGGTCCAGTGATCGATATCCAGTGCAGCGTCGTTGTCGGTCAGGAAAGGATCGCCGCCGTTACCGAAAATCGACTCGAGGAAATCGAGGTTCGACACCAGGCCGCCCGGCGCGAACACGCGGGTTTCCATACTCTTGGCGGGCAACGCACCCTCGACTGCGGGACGCACCAGTGGCCGCACCAGCAGCGACACCCACATCCCGATGGCTTCGGGCTGCTCGCTGGTCAGCGGCAGCCGCAACAGCTCATCCGGGGGTGTCAGGGCCGCGCGCAGCAGCGCGGCGAAAGCTGCCACCGGGACCCTGCGTTTGTCGGCCGGTACCGGCAAGCCGCCCTCGACGATGTGAAACACGCCGCTGGTGGTGCGCCGGTCGTTCCTCGGGTTGTGCAGCACACCCTGCAGCACGCGGTATGACTCCACCAGCGGCGAGCAGAAACGGTCACCGTGCAGCGGCAGCGACAGTTCGCGCGCCAGCCCCTGCTTGTCCAGTATGAACGTCTTGCCCGGCAATTGAACGGGGGCCTCCACGCCGTTCTCGCGCAGATAGTCGTTGAGAAAATCCTGGATGCGCTGGTCGGCCGGGCAGCGGTAGTCCGACAGCAGGCGCTGCTGGCGCGAATAGTGTTTCAACAAACTGTCGGCGACGGTCAGATAGGAATGGTCGTTGCCCGCCCGAAACGGCCGCTGTCCCAGCGCGGCAAGCTTCAGGTTGATGTAGCGCAGCGCTGCAAGCCGCTCGTCGACGCTGTCGCCTGTGCCCGTAAATGATTCAGGTGTACTCATACTGCCAACTTCCACTGATTCGGTCTAATTGTAGGTTGGGCTGAGAAACGAAGCCCAACGATAAGCGCCACAATGTTGGGCTTCGTTCCTCAGCCCAACCTACCAACTGCATTCGGCCCGACCTGTGGTCGGCACCAACCTGCAGCAGCCACGCAAACTTCATCTGGCGTGACTTCCGTTCACAGCCTGACAACGTCGACAGCCACTTCCAGTGCGTGACTTTCGCCGCCGCCGAACAGCACCCCTTTCAGCGGCGCGGCGTCGGCGTAGTCCCTGCCCCAGGCCGCGGTGATATGCCGATCGGCCGGGATCTGGTCGTTGGTCGGATCGAAATCCACCCACCCCTGGTAGGGCACGAACACGCTGAACCACGCGTGCGACGCGTCACTGCCCACCAGCCGCTGGCTGCCGGGCGGCGGAATGGTTTCCAGATAGCCGCTGACATAACGTGCCGCCAGGCCGTTCGACCTGAGGCAGGCGATGGCCAGATGGGCGAAATCCTGGCAGACGCCTTTGCGGTGCGCCAGCACATCCGCAAGCGGTGTGGCGATATCGCTGAAACCCGGGTCGTAGGTAAAGTCCCGGTGAATACGCCGCATCAGGTCCTCGACCGCCTCCAGCAACGGTCGCCCCGCGCTGAAAGACGCGGCACTGTATTCACTGGCCTGCGGACTGAATACCACAAAGTCGGATTCCAGCACAAACTGGCGCGCTTCCAGCGCCTGCACATCGTCGCTCGCTGTGCGCAGGTAGTCGCGCACCTGCTCCCACGGCGTGGGAAACGCGCGGTCCAGCAGGGTGCCC
>JASFNS010000386.1:0-3156 GCA_050116915.1 Thiogranum sp.
TTGACTGACGGCATGCGGTTTATCGCCTTAATTGCACGATCCGGCACTGGCCTGGCAGCCGAAAACCTGTTTCTCGAAAACAACTCGCCTTCTACCAGGAACGCACAATCTGCCCGCGACGCCCGGGTTTTGGCGCATCCCGGCGACAATATCAGCAGTCCTTGTTATGCCCATAGGGTATCAATATTGATACTGTTGCCAGTACTGTTTTGCGGCGTTCCTATGGTCTGTCGGCGTACCCACTGAGTTCCAGATAACCCCTGCCGTCCTGACTGCCGGATACAGCAACCGCGCCCTCCCAGTAATGCACGCTGTGATCCATCAGCTGGTCGTCCAGCAACGCCTGCACTTCAAGATCCAGCCCATAGCCGGGCACCTGCAGGCGCCAGCCGACCGGGTAGCGCGTGCCGTCTTTGGCCTGCCAGTAATGCAGTGGGGTGAGTTTGACCTGCCCGGGCAGCAGGGTGTGCACGCGGCCGTCCTTTTCCACCAGGCTGCCGCGGCTGAACGGGTGCATGCCGCCCTGCTTGTTGCGCAGCCGGTAGAACATCAGCTCGCGGCCGTCGTCGAGTTGCAGGGCGAACCAGTCCCAGCCGGCCTGGTCTTTGTCCAGCGCCGAGCTGGACCACTCGCGGTCCATCCAGGAATCACCCTGCACGCTGTAACGCTGGTCACCGATGCGCAGCTCGCCGCGGGTCGGCAGCCGGGTGAAGGAATAGTAATAGGACGCGTTGCCGGGCGTGGCGCTCTTGCGCGACAGGCCGTGATCGCCCTGCAGCACCAGCGGCTTGTTGCCTGCCGTCAATTGCAGCGACAAGGCCATGTCCTCGTTCTGCGCCGCTACGGTCAAGGGGAACAGCCCGGCGCCGCCGCGCAGCGACCAGTCGTCCAGCCACACCTCGAACGGCGCTGGGGTGGCCCCGGCAAGACCGGCCGCCGCGCGCGCAAAGCGTTCGGCCGACACATGCCTGCCCCCGTCGATGTCGCTGATGGCGATATGCCCCATGTAGATCTGGTTGGCCCGCCACGCCGAGTCCGGCGCCGGCTCGCCCGGCCGAAGGCCCACGCGAAACAGCGTCACCTGGTAACCGAAGCGCCGCCCGCTTTCGCTTTGCAGGTTGCCCGTCAGGTACCACCACTCGGTGGCGTAGTCGGGATGGGCAGCGTAATCCTGCGGGAACTCGAAGGCGCGTGGCTGGTAGGCGCGCGCAAAACCGGGATCGGGTTGTGCACCCATGGCCTGGTCCACACGCACCGCCGGGCCGTTGGCCGGTGGCTGCGCTTCGCAGGCCGATAGCAGCAGCGCCAGCATCAGCAGGAACCCGCGCACGCTCAGTCTTCCCTCAGTTGCGGCGCCGGGTCGCGGTGCGCCGAACGCCACGCCGGGTAGATCGCCGCCAGGCCTGCGGCCAGCAGGCCGACCAGCAGTGTCTGCAGCAGCAGGTTGCCGTCCAGGCTGAACGGCATGGTCCAGCCGAAGGCGCGCCGCTGCACCGACTGGATCAGCACCCACGCCATGAGTACCCCGGTGGGCATCGCCACGGCCGCGGCCAGCAGCCCCATCAGCAGCGACTCGCCGCCGATCAGCCCGGCGATCTGGCCGCGCGTCAGGCCCAGCGCGCGCAACACCGCGTACTCCTTGCCGCGCTCCAGTTGCAGTGCCATCAGGGCGCTCAGTACGCCGATGAACGCAACCACCAGGGACACGGCACGCAACACTTCGGTAACGCGGAAGGTGCGGTCGAACACGGCCATGGATTTTTTCAATATGGTTCCGGCGGGGGTCAGTACGATGGCGTGGCGCGCGGCGAGTTCACTCAGCTCGCGGCGCAGCTTGTCCACATCGCCGTTGCGCGCGAACAGCGCCAGTGTGTGTATCTGTTGATCGGGCCAGTAGCGCCGGTAGAGGCTTTCGTCCATGAAGATGCGGCCGTGTTCGCTGGCGTAGTCGCGGAACACGCCGGCCACCGGCACGCTGAGGGGGCCTTCGGGTGTCGGCAGCGTCAGGCTCGCGCCGGGCGCGAGGCCGAGGTGATACGCCAGTGGTTCAGACACCAGCACCGCGCCCTGGTCAAATGCTTTCCAGGCCGACTGCGCACCGCGCAACAGCGCAAAGCCGCGGCGCGATGGCGCGGCCAGGTGCGCACCGATCAGTTCCACCTGCCGCCCCGCCAGCGGCAGCGTGCTTTCGCGGTAGCGGCTGAGCGCGGCCACGCCTGCGAGTCGCGATACGTCCTGCACAACAGCATCGGGCAACGTCGCCCCTTCGTCGAAACCTTCGGCCGCCACGTACAGGTCGGCGCTCAACAGGTCGCTCAGCCAGCTGTTGACCGAACCGCGCATGCTTTCCACCATGACGCCGACACCCACGCTCGCCGACAGCGCCACCATCAGCGCGGCAACGGCAATACCCAGGCGCGACAGGTGCCGGTCGAGGTCGCGCACGCCCATGCGCCAGGTGCCGGGCAACGCCGCGCGCGCCAGTAACGCGTGCAGGGCGCGGATCGCCAGCGGTGTCATCATGGCCGCGCCCAGCACCAGCAGGAACAGACCGGCAAAACTCATGATCACGCCGCCGGGCAGCGCCAGCGCCAGCAGCAGCCCCGCCGCCAGCAACAGCAGGCCGAACAGCGCCCACAGCGGCACGCCGCGGCGCGCGGCCTGCTCCAGCGCCGCCCGCGACAGGGTCGTCAGCGGCGGCGTGCGCGCGGCCTGCCAGGCGGGCACCAGCGTCGCCAGCAGTGTCGCCCCCACGCCCAGGCCCGCGGCGATCGACAGCGCCGTGGCGTCCAGCTGCAGGGCGGTCACGCTGACGTTGTAATACAGCTCGCTGACGGTGGCCGCCACCAGCCGCGTCAGCCCCTGCCCCAGCCACACACCGAGCAACAGTCCGAGCACTGTGCCGAGCACGCCCAGGATCAATGCTTCCAGCAGGATCAAACCGAACAGTTCCCGCGGCGTCACGCCGATGGCGCGCAGCCGACCGAACAGGGTGCGCCGCTGCACCACGGAAAAGGTCATGGCGTTGAAAATAAGAAACATGCCGACCAGCAGCGCCAGCAGGCTCATGGCGGTAAGGTTGAGTTCGAAGGCCGCCGACATGCGCGTGACACCCTGTGCCTGTTCGGTCACGGTCTGCAAGCGCACGCCCGCGGG
>JASFNS010000387.1:0-3155 GCA_050116915.1 Thiogranum sp.
CGCCGGCCGCGCACGTTGCCCAGGCGCAGGATCTGCTGTTGCGACTGCAGGCCCTGGACCCGCGGGGTCGGATTACCGCACACGGGCGGCAGCTGTCCCGGCTGGGTGTACACCCGCGGCTGGCGCATATGATGCTTCGTGGCCGGGATCTCGGTTACGGGCGGCTGGCGTGCGAACTCGCGGCGCTACTGAGTGAAGCGGACCCGCTGGGTGGCGCGGACAGCGATATCCAGTCACGTGTAGAGTGGTTGCGCGGTGCACTGGCCGAGCGCGGTGTACAGCGGGCAAAACGCACTCAGCTGCGCACGCTGGCCGCCCAGTGGTGCGCCCAGCTCGGCGTCGCGCCTGCACAGGATGACGCTACCGACCTGGCACTGTGCGGGGCGCTGCTGGCATACGCCTACCCGGACCGCATCGGCCAACGCCGCGGCGGGCAGGACGCGCGTTTCGTGCTGAGTAACGGGCGGGGTGCCCGCTTTCGCCGCGCCGAGCCGCTGGCGGCCGAAGACCTGGTCGTGGCCGCGCACCTAGATGGGGAACGGGAAGCCAGCATCTTTCTTGCCGCGGCACTGCGGGTCGAGCACCTCTACGAATTCCACGCCGACCTGATCAAGGCGGCGAGCTTTATCGCCTGGGACGATAAAGCGCAGTGCGTGCAGGCCCGCTTGCAGCAACGCCTCGGGGAACTGCTGCTCGCCGACCAGCCGCTGCACGATGCCGACAGCGCCGCGGTGCAGCATGCCATGCTCGAGGGTATCCAGCGTCACGGACTTGCCTGTCTGCCCTGGAACGAGGAGACACGCCGTCTGCAGGCGCGGGTAAATTTCCTTCACAGCCTGGATACGGCGCACTGGCCGGATTTTTCCGACTCTTTCCTGCTGCACAGCAGTGAGCAATGGTTGCTGCCCTTTCTGAACGGTGTGACGCGCCTGGCGCAACTGAAGCGCGTCGATCTGCGCGCCGCTCTGCTGGCGATGCTCGACTGGCAACAACAGCAGCAACTCGACACGCTTGCACCGAGCCACATCCGCGTACCCAGCGGCTCGTCGCTACGCGTGGACTATAGCGCGCCGACGCCGGTGCTGGCGGTACGCCTGCAGGAGATGTTCGGTCTCGCCGAGACCCCCCGCGTAGCCGGTGGCGCAGTGCCGGTGGTGCTGCACCTGCTGTCGCCGGCACAGCGGCCGGTGCAGGTGACACAGGATCTCGCCGCGTTCTGGGCGGGCAGCTACCGGGAGGTGAAGAAAGAGCTGCAGGGGCGCTACCCAAAGCATTACTGGCCGGACGATCCCATGCAGGCGCGGGCGACTGCGCGCGCCAGGCCGCGCAAATAATCCGGCGCTGCAATCGCGTCGGCGGGCTGCTTTGCAGTATGATGGCCGGGCAACGAGCCGGGCCGCGCGCAAGTCACAGGCGCTCCGGCGCCCGGTTTACATGCAAACGACAATGGAAGAACAATGCGGGAAAGAAGACAGCATATACGCACGGCGTTCCGCGCCCATGTAAAACTCATGCATCCTGCTGCCGGCGAGTACGACGTCGAGATGCGCGACATGTCCGATGGAGGTCTTTTTCTGCTCACCACCAGGCATGATGATTTCCCTATCGGCGAACTGGTGCAGATCCAGTCGCTCGATATCGAAGACGCGCCGGTGCTCACGGCCCGCGTGGTGCGGCACGAGGCCACCGGCATCGGCTTGATGTTTGCCGAGGAGTAGTCGCCCGTGAGCTGGCTGGACCGTATCCCCTATAGCGTCGTCGTACCCTTTGCGCTGTTCCTGACGTTCGCGCCGTTTGTGCCCGAGCCGCATCTGTGGGAAAAGCTGCAAATGCTGGCTGCGGGCACGCTGGTGAGACCCATCGATATTTTTGACCTGTTACTGCACGGCACGCCGCTGGTGCTGTTGGTGCTGAAACTGCTGCGTTCAGCCGGCAAAGGGCGCGCGTCCTGATCAGGACGAACAGCTGACCTGGATGCCGCCGGCCGTCGGGGCAAGCAGGCTGCAGTAGTCGCGCGGCCAGGGGTCGAAGCGTTCGCGCTCGACAAACTCATCCCGGAGCGCTGCCGGTGTGTCGCGTTCGATACCGGCCAGACCACGGAACACGCGCGTCTAGTCGACGCCGCTCTGCTGCATCTGTTCCAGCAGTTCACGGACCAGTTGCATGCCGCTCCGGGTGCTTTCGGCGAACCCGAGCTTTGCGGTCATCAGCGCCTGGTAATGGCCGGTGGACAGGTCCTGGTACGCGGCCGACAGCGAACGCCTAGTTCGTTCGGGTCACGTTCAACTCGATGTAGTAGGTTGCCATGGTTTCGTCACTGTCATCATGCGCCGGTTCGTTGGCGCGCAGCAGGGCTTCCACGCGCGCGGCCTTGATAGCCTCGGTGTCGACGACCGACGGATACAGACGGCAGTGTTTCTGCACCGCCAGTGCCCGCGCTGTCGCCTGCTTTTCCAGCTGTGCGCGGGTTGCGTGGTCAAGCGTCTGGAGCAGCAGCAGGCAGGGCGCCTGCCAGGCGAGAAAATCCTCGACCAGGCGCTGCCCGGCGGTGTCCGCCTGCGGCATGCTGACGAAGAAATCCGCAAACGCGCTGTCGGGCAGGCGGCGCGACACCAGCCGCGCCGGCAGGTTGATACCCGCCAGGCCGGTTGCGCAACCGTCTTTGTCCCGGCGGAACCACTGCGCCGCCGGTGACTCGCCGGCGCGGCTGTTGATCAGCTGGCTGAGTCTGTTGCCCGCGGGCATAGCCGGCTGCACGCTGTTCGGGGGCGCGGCGGCGCTCGAGCGAAAGTCCCGTGTGCATTCCCGGCCGGCGCGCCATTCGATATGGCAGTCCAGGTCCATCTGCAATGCATCACTGGCGCTGTTCAACAGCGCCAGGGGCAGAGCCTGCTCGTCCAGCAGCCAGAGTTCGTAGTGATCGCTGAATGCAAACGGCACGTTCGTGTGGTGGCCGAGCAGGTACTCGTAGAGGATGGCGCCGCGGTGCTCCAGCAGTTTGAAATCGTCCGAGGGATAAATCGCGCCGCGTTTCAGGCCCTGCTTCTGCGACCAGCTGCCGTAGCGGATATCGCTGGTCTGTACCTTGTGGCCGTCGGCGAGGTCCTCGACCAGCGTGGTGTCGCGCACATAGATGTCCCAGTGCAGGCCATCGG
>JASFNS010000388.1:0-3146 GCA_050116915.1 Thiogranum sp.
AACGCGGGCGTCTGCAGCACGTCGACCACCGCCGCGACTTCGTCGAGCGGTGTGTCTTCGTGCACGTCGGTCAGGACCGGGACCTGCACCTCGTCTTTCACCTTTTGCAGGATGCGCAGACCCTCCAGCATACCGGGCCCGCGGAAACTGTTCGCAGAGGAGCGGTTGGCCTTGTCAAATGACGATTTGTAAATAAACGGGATATCCAGCGCCCCGGCGATGGCTTTGAGCTGCGATGCCGTGGACAGCGCCAGTTCCTCGCTCTCGATGACACACGGGCCGGCGATAAGAAAAAATGGGGCGTCCAGCCCCACTTTGAATCCACATAGGTTCATGCTTCAAGCATCCTTTGAATTAAAACTGTTTCGAAAAACCTGCGTGCTTACGCATCGGCTCGGGCGAGACTCGGTTGCGCCGTGCTGGCCTGGCGCGACTCACGGTGGCCGATCGCCGCTTCGATGAAACCCGTAAACAGCGGGTGACCGTCGCGCGGCGTCGAGGTGAATTCCGGATGAAACTGGCAGGCCACGAACCAGGGGTGATCGGCGATCTCGACCATTTCCACCAGATTGCCGTCCACCGAGGTGCCGGAGATGGTCATCCCCGCGCGCTGCAACACCTCGCGGTAGGCGTTATTGAACTCGTAGCGGTGACGGTGGCGCTCGACAATTTCATCCTTGCCGTAGACGCGCCGGGCGAGTGTGCCGGGCACCAGTTTGCAGGTCTGGCCACCGAGGCGCATGCTGCCGCCAAGGTCACTGTTTTCATCGCGCCGTTCTATTTTGCCGGTGTGATCCTGCCATTCGGTGATCAGGCCGATGACCGGGTGCGGCGTCTCGCGGTAGAACTCGGTGCTCTGGGCGCCCTCGAGCCCGGCCACGTTGCGGGCGAATTCGATCACCGCGACCTGCATGCCCAGGCAAATGCCCAGGTAAGGTATGCGGTGCTCACGCGCATACCGGACCGCCATAATCTTGCCTTCCACGCCGCGCTCACCAAACCCGCCCGGCACCAGGATGGCATCGGCCTTGCCGAGTACTTCGAGCCCCTTCTGCTCGATGACCTCCGAATCCACATAGCGGATTTTCACCCGGGTACGGGTATGAATACCCGCGTGGATCAGGGCCTCGGACAACGACTTGTAGGACTCGGTGAGATTGACGTACTTGCCCACCATGGCGACAGTCACTTCGCGTTCCGGGTGGTTGAGGCTGTCCACCACCCGCTGCCACTCCGACAGGTCGGCTTCGGGAACGTCCAGGTGCAGCAGTTCTACGGCGATGTCGTCCAGGTCCTGCTCGTGCAGCAGTAACGGAATCTTGTAAATACTGTCCACGTCCACGGCGGAAATGACCGCCTTGTCCGGTACGTTGGTGAACAGGGCTATCTTGCGCTTTTCATCGACGGGGATCGTGCGGTCGGCACGGCACAACAGGATATCCGGCTGGATACCGATCGAACGCAGCTCCTTTACCGAGTGCTGGGTCGGCTTGGTCTTGATTTCGCCGGACGCGGCGATATAGGGCACCAGCGTCAGGTGCATGAAAATGGCGTTGCCGTGGCCGAGTTCGACGCCCATCTGGCGAATGGCTTCCATAAACGGCAGCGACTCGATGTCGCCGACGGTACCGCCGATTTCGACCATGGCAATGTCGGCGCCGTTGGCGCCGGCCCGCACACAGCGTTTGATTTCGTCGGTGATGTGCGGGATGACCTGCACGGTACCGCCCAGGTAGTCGCCGCGTCGTTCCTTGCGGATCACGCTTTCGTAGATCTGACCGGTGGTGAAATTGTTGCACTTGCCCATCGTGGTGCGGACAAAGCGTTCGTAGTGGCCAAGGTCCAGGTCGGTTTCCGCACCATCATTGGTGACGAAAACTTCACCGTGCTGGAACGGGCTCATGGTGCCTGGATCCACGTTGATGTAGGGATCCAGTTTCATCAGTGTGACTTTGAGACCGCGTGCCTCCAGGAGCGCACCCAGCGAAGCGGCGGCGATGCCTTTCCCGAGAGAGGAAACCACGCCGCCGGTGATAAAAATAAATTGGGTCATGAAGCTCCGAAAAAGACTGGAGGTTGCAACATCTGGACGGGAAACCAGACTACCAGATTCGCCCCGCGGTCACAATGCAACCGCGGCCGAATTCGGCGTCCTGTTCCAGTACAGGTCATACCCGCGCTCGCCGTGAGCGGCCTGGTAGCCTTCGCAGACACAGAAATCGGCCACAGCGATCAGCTCACCGCCACTGAACACCAGCGGTACCAACGCCCGTTCCCACGCCGGCACCTGCCATTCCTGGAACAGTTTCTTCAGGGCGTGATGCTCTCTGCGTCCCGCCGGGCGCAGCACTTCGCCACCCCGGCGAAATCCGACCTCGAGCCGCATATCAGCCGCGGCGCGCACGCCGCTGCCGGTGGTCGCGTGCGCGCCGAGCGTGCCCCCCGGCAGCGCGAGGCTCTCGTTGATGTTCCAGCGGATCCTGAGACCGGTATCCGCCGCCGGCGGCAAGGGCGGCATGATGTAGAGCCGGTCATGGTAGCGTCGAAGTTCCGCACCCGGCCACTGCAGGCGCGGGCTGGCGTCGCTGCGCGCCGCCAGAACGCTGTCCAGGACCTGTTGCAACACGGCCCGGGAGGGTACAGGCAGGCCGTTTGTTTCAATCCAGTGGCGCAGCAGGTTACGCTGCCGGGCAGCGCTCAGCGCCGCCAGGCTCGCAACCGGCAACCGGTCGGACTGATCGCCGGTTTGACAGCGGTCCAGATCGATTTGCGCCAGTGCCGCGGCGAGATCCGCCTGGTCGGCCTGCAGTGCCGCGGCGCGCGCCAGCACCGCATCGATGGCCGGCCAGCGCCGGCGAACCAGCGGCATGAGCTCATGCCTGAGCAGGTTGCGATCGTAGCGGGTATCAGCGTTGCTCGGGTCTTCGACCCAGCACAACTGCTGCGCATGCGCGTAGGCGAGAATTTCCCCGCGGCTGGTCTCCAGTAGCGGGCGTGACAGCCGCCCGGCCCCGAAGGGTGCCACTGACGGCATCGCCGCAAGCCCGCGCGGCCCGGCGCCGCGGAACAATTGCAGCACCAGGGTTTCGGCCTGGTCCTGCCGATGCTGGCCGGTCAGCAGCACCGCGTCCGCGGGCAGCCAGTCT
>JASFNS010000389.1:0-3139 GCA_050116915.1 Thiogranum sp.
TTTGACCTGCTGTTCGGCCCCGCCTACAAGGGCATACCCCTGGCGGCCGCCACCGGCATCGCGCTTGCCGACCACCATGATCGCGACACGCCGTACTGCTTCAATCGCAAGGAAGCCAAGGACCACGGCGAAGGCGGCAACCTGGTCGGGGCGCCGCTGGTCGGGCGCGCGCTGATCATCGATGACGTGATTACCGCCGGTACCGCGATCCGGGAGTCGCTGGCCATTATCGCGGCCGCGGGCGCCGGGGCCGCGGGCGTGGTGATCGCACTCGACCGGCAGGAACGCGGCCGGGGCGAGCGCTCGGCGATCCAGGAAGTCGAGCAGGACCTCGGTCTGAAAGTCACCAGCATCGTGACACTCGAGGAGTTACAGGTGTTCCTCGCTGACAAGCCGGAATATCGAACTGCGCTGGGCAGTATCGCAGCCTACAGAGAGCAGTACGGCGTCTGACCCAAACGCCGCCTGCCGGCAGCGTCTCAACCGACAATCAGCTTGATCCCGATAAGCAGGGTGATAATCTCGAAACCGCGCTTGATCCAGCGATTGCCCTTCCTGATGGCAAGATGAGCCCCGGCATAGCCGCCAAGCAGTGAGCCGGCCAGCAATGCCGGCAGCCACTCCCAGCGGATTTCGGCGAGAAAAGCCAGGGTCAGCGCGCCGGTACCGTTCCAGAAAATCCCTACCAGTATCAGCGTATAGGCCACCGCCCGCCGGTAATCCAGGCCGAACCAGCGCACCAGCCACAGCGTGACGAAAAGCCCGGTGCCGGATGTCAGCGAGCCGTTGAGAGCCCCGATAAAAAACAGTCCCGCACCGCCTACGGCGAAACCGCTGAAGTCGCGGTGCTGCGGATTGTCGCGCTGGCCGAGCCCCGGGTTGGCCCAGGAGTACACGCCAAGCCCTGCCGTGAGCACGCCCAGGGCGATTTCGGCGCTCCGGCCAGGGATAGCGATAATCAGGTTGGCGCCCAGCCACACCCCCGGCAAACCCGTGGCAAGTATAAATAGAGCAAGGTTTTTCTCCAGACTGCCTTCTCTCAAGTGACGCACGGTCGCGCCGATACCCAGTGCAACACTGGCGACTTTATGGGTCGCCAGCGCGACGACGAAGGGCAGCCCGAGGAAAATCAGCGCGGGTAACTGGATCAGCCCTGCGCCACCACCGGAAAATGCCGAGAAAAGGTTGGCCAGCAGTGATATGAGGAACAGCAGCAGCTGATCGCGCAACTCCATCAACCGACACCCGGAACACGGCTTGTATCAATGACCGACATGAAGACACTCAACCGCTACGCATCCCTGGTTTTGTTTGCATTTGCCTGCCTGTCACCCGCGGGCGCGCAGGCCGGCAAGCTCTACAAGTGGGTGGACGAAAATGGCCAGATCCGCTATGGCGACGCCATCCCGGCCAAATATGCCAAGAAAAGCAACGAAACGCTGAACAAGGAAGGCATTGTGGTTGACCACAAAGCCGCTGCCAAGACCCCTGCACAGATCGCCGAGGAAGAGCGTATCAAGAAAGCCAACGCGGAAAAGGAACGCGTTCGCCGGGAACAGGCTTACCAGGACCGTATTCTGCTCGACACTTTTACCAACGAAGACGAAATGGTCATGACGCGCGACGGAAAAATCGAGGCAATCGAGGCGGTCATTCGTATAACCAACGGCCGCACTGAAAAACTCAAGCAGCGGCTGGCCGAGTTGCAGCGCACCGCCGCCAACAGGGAACGCGCCGGCAAGCCGGTTTTCGACGACACCAAGAAAGCTATCGCTGAAACGCGCGACCAGATCGAGCAGAATCGCCGTTATGTCGCGAACCGCCAGGCCGAACAGCAGAACATCCGGGACAAATTTGAAGCCGACATCAAGCGCTTCCGCGAACTCAAAACAGCACAGGCCGCCGAATCGGCAAAATAGCTGCCGCCAGGCTAACCGCGGATCAGTGTGCCGACGCCCTCGTCGGTAAAAAGTTCCACCAGCACCGCGTGCTCGACACGGCCATCGATAATATGCGCACTGCGCACGCCTGACTTGACCGCCGACAGGGCACAACGGATTTTCGGCAGCATGCCCCCGTAAACGGTCCCGTCTTCGATAAGCGCATCGACCTCGGCAGCCGCAAGGCCCGTCAACAGCTTGCCCTGTTTGTCCAGAAGCCCTGCGGTATTGGTCAGCAGGATCAGCTTTTCAGCACCCAGCACCTCGGCAATCCTCCCGGCGACCAGGTCCGCATTGATGTTGTAGGAATGCCCGTCATCGCCCACACCGATAGGCGCGATCACCGGGATAAAGCCACCTGAAACCAGCATGTCGACGACCGCAACATCGATACTGGCGACCTCGCCGACATGGCCGATATCGATGATCTCCGGCGCGTCCAGTTCAGGCGTGTCGCGTGTGATGGTCAGCTTGCGCGCACGGATCAGGTCTCCATCCTTACCTGTCAGCCCCACCGCGCGGCCACCGTGACGGGTAATCAGGTTGACGATATCCTTGTTGACCAAGCCCCCCAGCACCATCTCAACGACGTCCATGGTCTCGCTGTCGGTTACCCGCATGCCCTCGACAAACTCACTCTGCTTGCCGATCTTTGCCAGGACCTGCCCAATCTGCGGGCCGCCGCCGTGCACCACCACCGGGTTGATACCCACCAGCCGCATCAGCACGATATCGCGCGCAAAACCGCTTTTCAGCCGTTCGTCCACCATGGCGTTGCCGCCATACTTGACCACCACGGTCTTGCCGCGAAAACGCCGGATATAGGGCAGCGCCTCGCCAAGAACGTGGGCGACTTCCATGGCTTTGTCGGCGCCCAGACTCATGGCTCAGAACGGCAACGACAGGCTGGGATCGGCCTGCAGCATTACCCGGCGAAACTCGTCCTGGATCGTGCTCAGCGCCAACTCG
Source organism: Thiogranum sp. (assembly GCA_050116915.1). Classification (GTDB taxonomy): domain Bacteria; phylum Pseudomonadota; class Gammaproteobacteria; order DSM-19610; family DSM-19610; genus Thiogranum. The sequence continues at coordinate 2,910 of JASFNS010000389.1, forward strand.
TCATCGGCCTCGAAACGCAGTACCAGACAGGGCGTGGTATTCGATGCACGCACCAGGCCCCAGCCGCGTTCGAACTCAACCCGCAGGCCGTCGATGGTGGCCACACGGGCGTTCTCGAAGTGGGCACCGTTGAGCAGTTTCTCCATGAACACCGGTGGCTCACCTTCAGCCATGGGCACATTGATCTCGGGGGTGCTCATGCTCTCGGGCAGTGTTGCAAAAAGGTCGCT
>JASFNS010000390.1:0-3137 GCA_050116915.1 Thiogranum sp.
CACCTGTGATCAGAAGCTGGAGCCGGTTGTCGGTACCCGCCATGCACGCATCCTGCGCGTCCCGTTCCGCAACCGCCATGGCGAGACCATTCCGCAGTGGATATCGCGTTTCGAGATCTGGCCCTGGCTGGAAGGTTTCGCCGAGGACTCGAAGCAGGAGCTGCTCGCGGAACTCGGGGGACGCCCCGACCTCATCGTCGGCAACTATTCCGACGGCAACCTGGTCGCCTCGCTGCTGTCCCAGGACCTGGGGATCACCCAGTGCAATATTGCCCACGCCCTGGAAAAGACCAAGTATCTGTATTCCGACCTCTACTGGAAGGATAACGAGGAGCAATATCACTTCTCGTGTCAGTTCACGGCCGATCTGATCGCCATGAATGTTGCGGATTTTATTATCGCCAGTACTTACCAGGAAATCGCCGGCACGGCAGACAGCCTCGGCCAGTACGAAAGTCACATGAGCTATACCATGCCGGGACTATACCGGGTGGTGCACGGCATCGACCCCTACGATCCGAAGTTCAACATCGTGTCGCCGGGTGCCGATGCCAATGTGTATTTCCCCTATACGGAGACCGAGCGGCGACTGTCGCACCTGCATACGGAGATCGACGAGCTGGTGTTCGGTGTCGAGCCGAATGCGGATATTCGTGGCAGTTTGCAGGACCGCGACAAACGCCTGATCTTCACCATGGCGCGTATGGACCATATCAAGAACATCACCGGCCTGGTGGAATGGTTTGCGAACTCCGAAGCGCTGCGCAGCGAGGCGAACCTGCTGGTGGTCTCGGGTTATGTCGACCCGAACCGTTCGGCCGACGAGGAGGAACGCGCCCAGATCCACCGTATGCACGACCTGATGAATGAATACGGACTGGACGGGCAGGTGCGCTGGCTGGGTCTGCACCTGGAGAAGAGTCTGGCGGGCGAGCTTTACCGTTACGTCGCCGATAACCGCGGTGTGTTTGTGCAGCCGGCACTGTTCGAGGCGTTCGGCCTGACGGTCATCGAGGCCATGAGTTCCGGCTTGCCGACATTCGCCACCCGCTATGGCGGGCCACTGGAAATCATCGAAGAAGGCGTTTCCGGTTTTCATCTCGATCCCAACTACGGCGAACAGGCGGCCCGGCAGCTGGCGGAGTTTTCCAGTGAATGTCGGGACAACCCCGATTACTGGGACCGACTATCAGCGGGCGCGCTGCGCCGTGTCGACGAACGCTACACCTGGAAACGCTATGCTGAGCGGATGATGACATTATCCCGGGTGTACGGCTTCTGGAAGTACGTGACCGACCTGGAACGGACGCAAACGCGGCGTTACCTGCAAATGTTCTACGGGCTGCAATTTCGGCCGCTGGCCGCGAAAATCGCCCCCTGAGCCCGGTTGTCACTGGCGGCCATGCCCGGTTTCGGCGGCATTAGCCGCAAGGGTGGCCCGTTGACAAGTCTCACCCAACCGGCATACTGAAAACCTCTATCCAGGCAGGTGACATATGAAGTCATTGGCGAATATCGCCGGTTGTGTCGATGACATTATGGCAACTTGCGGCGATCACCCGGAATTGCTTTTGCAGTATTTGTGCCGGATCCAGTGGCGCTACAACTGCATTCCGCCGGAGGCCATCGAGCTGCTCGCCGTGCGACTCGGGCTGCCGGTTGCTCACATTCGCGGTGTCATCGGTTTTTATGCCTTCCTGCACGAAACGCCGCGCGGTGATTTCAATATTCTCGTCAGCGACAGTATTACCGACCAGATGCTGGGTAGCCGGGCGCTGCTGGACAGTCTGTGTCGGAAGTTGGGGGTGCAAGCCGGTGTTGCACGCGCCGACGGTCGTGTCACAGTCGACACCACCTCCTGTACCGGTATGTGCGACCAGGGCCCGGCGCTGCTGGTAAACGGTTTCGCGCTGACGCGCCTGGATATGGCCCGCGTCGATGCCATCGCAGCGTTTGTCGAGGCGGGTACCCCGGTACAAGACTGGCCGGCGACATTTTTCTCCGTGGAGGACAACATTCGGCGTCGCGACCGTCTGCTGAACGCACCCCGGAGCACTGACGGCGCGCTGCAGGTCTTTCTGCAGCAGGGTGCCGACGCCGTGCTCCAAACGATCGATCGTTCCGGCTTGCGCGGGCGCGGCGGTGCCGGTTTCAAGACCGCAAGCAAGTGGCGATTCTGTCGCCAGGCTCCCGGAGGGCGGCGCTATGTGGTGTGTAACGCCGATGAAGGTGAGCCGGGTACGTTCAAGGACCGGGTTTTGCTGAACAGCTACGCCGATGAGGTCTTCGAGGGCATGACGCTGTGTGCCGGTATCACCGGTGCACAGCAAGGCTATCTTTACTTGCGCGGCGAGTACCGTCACCTGCTGGAATCGCTCGAAAGCGTGCTGGCGCGTCGCCGAAGCGCAGGGCTGCTGGGCCGCGATATCCTCGGGCGGCAGGGTTTTGAATTCGATATTGCGATTCACATGGGAGCAGGCGCCTACGTCTGCGGCGAGGAGTCCGCGCTCATCGAGTCGCTGGAAGGCAAGCGCGGGATCCCGCGCAAACGTCCGCCGTTTCCCGTCACCCAGGGTTTGCGCCAGCAACCGACAGTCGTGAACAACGTCGAGACCCTGTTCGCGGCCACCTATATCGCCAGATTCGGCGCCGACTGGTTTCGCGCCTCCGGCACCGAGCAGTCCACAGGCACCAAGTTGCTGAGTGTCAGCGGGGACTGTGCCCGGCCGGGCATCTATGAGTATCCGCTGGGTGTCACTGTCGGGCAGGTCATCGAGGATTGCGGTGCGGGGCATGCGCAGGCGGCGCAGCTGGCCGGTGCGGCCGGCACCATCGTTCCCGGAGACGAGTTCGATACCCGTATCTCCTACGAAGATGTCGACACCGGCGGTGCCTTCATGGTGTTTGGTCCGGAGCGTGATCTCCTCGACATGGTGCGCAACTTCATGCATTTTTTCGCGCACGAAAGCTGCGGTTTCTGTACGCCATGCCGGGTCGGGGGTACGCTGCTGAAAAACCTGGTGGACAAAGTATACGCGGGCCGGGCCGGCGAGTACGATTTGCAGAAAATCCGCGACATTTGCGCGCTGATGCGGGATACCAGCCACTGCGGACTTGGTGCCGCGACGCCGAACCCG
>JASFNS010000391.1:0-3127 GCA_050116915.1 Thiogranum sp.
GAAGGAGTCAGCATGTTTCGCTTAACCCGTTACCTCGAACGACTCGCCAGCCCGGACCGGGCCCTGACCCGGCCGCAAGTCGCCGCAGCGACCGGACCGGTGGTGATCTGGAACCTGATTCGCCGCTGCAACCTGACCTGCAAACACTGTTATGCCACCTCCGCAGACCGTGATTTCGCCGGCGAACTCGATTACGGGGAAGCCCTGCGGGTGATGGATGATCTCAAGAGCTTCGGCGTGCCGGTGCTGATTCTATCCGGTGGCGAGCCGCTGATGCGGCCGGATATTTTCGATCTGTCGGCACACGCCAAGGCCATGGGTTTCTACGTTGGCCTGTCCAGCAACGGCACGCTGATCGGCGAACAAAATATCGACGCGATCGCCGCCGTGGGTTATGACTACGTGGGTATCAGCCTCGACGGCCTGCGCGAAGTGCACGACCGTTTCCGCCGCAAGCAGGGCGCCTTCGATGCCGCGTTGCACGGCATCCGCCTGTGCCGCGACGCGGGCATCAAGGTCGGCCTGCGCTTCACGCTGACGCGCGACAACGCCGATGACCTTCCCGGCCTGTTGGCGTTGATGGACCGCGAGGGCATCGACAAGTTCTACCTGTCGCACCTGAACTATGCGGGCCGCGGCAACCGCAACCGCGCAGCCGACGTCCAGCACCGCATGACGCGCGCAGCCATGAACCTGCTGTTCGAAACCTGCTGGGAACAGGTTGTCGCCGGCACGCCGAAAGAGTTCGTCACAGGCAACAATGACGCCGACGGCCCTTACCTGCTGCAATGGGTGAAACAGCACCTGCCGGACAAGGCACCCGCGCTGGAGGCCATGTTGCGCCGCTGGGGCGGCAATGCCTCCGGCGTGAACATCGCCAACATCGACAACCTCGGCAACGTGCATCCCGACACCATGTGGTGGGACTACACCCTGGGCAACGTGCGCGAGCGCCCGTTTTCCGACATCTGGGCGGATACCTCCGACCCGCTGATGGCGGGCCTGAAACAGCAACATCGACCCCTGCAAGGTCGTTGCGCTGACTGTCGCTACCTGGCGCTTTGCGGCGGCAACAGCCGCACACGGGCCTGGCAGCTCACCGGCAATCCCTGGGCCGAGGATCCGGGCTGCTACCTGACCGACGCGGAAATCGGCGTTACTGACATGCCGGCACGGGTCGCGGTCACGCCGTGGCGCCGGCCCCGCAAGATCGCCGTGCCGGTGGAGGTGGAACGGCCTTGAGAGCTACCCTGCTCCTGCTGATTACCGCGGGATTCGGCCTGTTCGGCCTCGGCATCGCAGCTGCGGCTGGCGACTCGCCCGCGGCGCTGTTTCAGCAGCACTGTGCGAGTTGCCACGGAATACAACGCCTCGGCGGCATGGGACCGGCGCTGCTGCCGGAAAACCTCGGGCGGCTGAAACCCGCGCAGGCCGAAAAGGTGATTACCCAGGGCCGTGCCGCCACCCAGATGCCGGCGTTCGGCGACAAACTGGATGCCGCGGCGATCAAGGCACTGGCCGCCTATATCTACACCACACCCGACAGCGTACCGGTCTGGGGACTGGCGAAAATACGCGCCTCACACAAGATACTGGTGTCCGACAGCGAGCTGTCGGACAAACCGGTACACCAGGCCGATCCCATGAACATGTTCGTGGTGGTGGAACTTGGCGACCACCACGTCAGCGTACTCGACGGTGACAAAATGGAGGTTATTTACCGTTTCAAGAGCCACTACGCGTTGCACGGCGGCCCCAAGTATTCGCCGGACGGGCGTTACGTGTACTTCGCCTCACGCGATGGCTGGATCAGCAAGTTCGACATGTGGAACCTGAAGCTGCTTTCCGAAGTGCGCGCCGGCATTAACACGCGCAACCTCGCGGTATCTGCCGACGGACGTTATGTCATGGTGGCCAACTACCTGCCGCATACGCTGGTTTTGCTGGACGCGGGCGACCTGTCCCCTATCAGGCTGATCGAGGCGACCGACGGCAAGGGCCACAGCTCGCGCGTCAGCGCGGTCTACGACGCCGCACCGCGACACAGTTTCATTGCTGCACTCAAGGACCTGCCCGAGGTGTGGGAAATCGCTTACAGCGACAATCCGCTGCCCGTGTACAACGGTCCGATGCACGACTACCGCATGGATGAAGGCGTGGCACGCCAGCAGGGGCGCTTCCCGGTTCGCCGCATCCAGCTCGACGACTACCTGGATGATTTTTTCTTCGACCCGTCGTACCGCCTGCTGATCGGCGCGGCGCGCAACGCCAACAACGGCCAGGTGGTGAACCTCGACCTCGGCCGCAAGATCGCGGAACTCGAGCTGGACGGCATGCCTCACCTGGGTTCGGGCATCACCTGGGAGTACCGGGGACGGCCGGTACTGGCCACACCGAATCTGAAAAAGAGTGAGGTCAGCATTATCGACATGCAGACCTGGAAGACCATAAAACGCATCAAAACCCTCGGGCCGGGCTTTTTCATGCGCAGCCACGAGAACACCCCGTATGCCTGGGTCGACGTGTTCTTCGGGCCCAACCGCGATGCCGTACACATCATCGACAAACGCAGCCTGGAGATCGTCAAGACCCTGCGCCCCGCGCCGGGCAAGACCGCCGCCCACGTCGAGTTCGACAAGGACGGCCGGCGTGCGCTGCTGAGCATCTGGGACATGGATGGCGCGGTGGTGGTCTACGACGCCGCCACGCTGCAGGAGATCAAGCGGCTGCCGATGGTCAAACCCTCAGGCAAGTATAACGTCTACAACAAGACCCACCGGTCCGCCGGCACCAGTCACTGAGGCTTTTTCGGCGGGCAAGGATACATGAAGGTTGCGTGCAACGCGTCCTGCGGCAAGGCGCAGACGTCGGCCACCTCACGCATGGCGTCCGGCTGCATGATACGCACGCGGTTACCGTCCATTGTTATATAGCCCTGTTCGCTGAGGTTGCGGATGATGCGTGAAAAGGTCTCGGGCTTGACTGACAACCGGGAGGCAAGAATCTGCTTGGGCACCTTCAGTTCGAACTCGTCACGGCCGTCGGGGGCCTGGGCGAGAATATAGCCCGCGACCCGGCAGGTGGCGCTGTGCAGGCTGAGATCGTCGATTTCGCGCAGCAAACCGCG
>JASFNS010000392.1:0-3119 GCA_050116915.1 Thiogranum sp.
TAATGGTTCTGTTTCTGGTCGGGGACATCGTTTTCTCACCGCTGTTTTACAAGCTCAGAATTCGCAAACGTCCCTACTAGCGGGTCAGGCGGGGTGTAGATGATGCAGGGTTATCTCCGGCGGACAATTGAACCGAACGGGAACAACCGATGATCCGACGCCGACTGAGGTATAACCAGCGAGATTGCGGTACACCCATGGACCCGATCCCATGCACCGCGGCAGGTGCGAATCCAGGAGAATCGGAATCCGTCCGGGCAGACAGATCTGACCGCCATGCGTGTGGCCGCTGAGCAGCAGATTGAAGTTCGCGTGCGCGGCGCGGTGATAGATTTCAGGCGTGTGTGACAATAGCACCGAAAATCCGTCCTGCGGCACGACGGCCGATGCTTTCTCGATGTCGTCGACGCGGAAGTAGTGGGCATCGTCCAATCCGACCAGGTGAATCTGCGCAGCAGCACGCTGAATGGCGACCGACTCGTTGAGTAACATGCGTATCCCCATGTCCTCGAGTTCCGGCACCATGCGGATGGAATCGTGGTTGCCGAGGACGCCATAGACCTCGTCACCCAGGTGTGCCCGTACCTCGGCCATGCCCCGCAGTGTCTCTTCGAAGGAGCCGAAGGTGTCGCCCCGGTAGTCGCCCGTCAGCACGCAGATGTCGTAGTCGATATCGTGGAGCAGTTCGATCAGCCGATGCGTTGCACCGCGGTTCATATCCACGTGCATATCACTGATATGCAGGATAGTGAATCCGGCAAATGAGGGTGGCAGTCCGGCCAGCGTCAGGGCATTGTGCCTGAGCTGTACTTGCGCGGTGTTCTTAACACCGCGCGAGTACAGGCCGATGATCTTCAGGGTATTGCGGATCAGGGACTGCGCCGGGTACCAGTTTTCGATATGGAAGAAATTCAGGCCGCCGCCGAAAACCTGTACGTCGGCATCGGTCTCGACACGAAGCCGCTGGTGCGCATAGAGCTTGCCAAGGCGTTGTTCGAGTCGTTCGGTAATATCCGGATTCATTTCGACTCGAAGAATATAGAAGCGGGCGAGGGGCGGTCAAATCAGTGTGAAGCTTTTGCGGACATTTTACCGGCAGGACGTCCGGTCGCGGCCAGGGATTGGAGGCGGGGCGGCTCACAAGCCTGTCGCACACAGGCGACAGGGTCCTGGTGTGAGACCCCCCGGTACGGTAGGGGTAGCCGGGCGCCGCGATACGGGCGGGAGCCCCGACCCCGGAGACCGAACGCGGCCTGCCGGCGGCGCAAGCTGCTGCCTGCGTTCACGGCTCGGAGCTCAGGCGGGTAGAATGTCGCCCCATGGGTGGCTGACAAGCAGGCAACAGCATGGATAAAACACCGGCAGTGAACACCGGTTTTCGGCAAAAGCTTTATCAGCGGGTCGATCATCTGTACAACGGGGACAGCCGTTGTGCCCGCAATTTTCGCTGGTCATTGCTGGCGTTCGACGGCATCACCATTTTCTATTTCGTCGTTGCCTCTTTTTATCATCACACCGATGAACTGCATGTCATCGAGGAGGCGATTGGCATTGTCTATCTGGTGGAATTCAGTGCCCGCCTGTTCATCAGCCGGCAGCGACTGCGCGATATATTCCATCCGGCCGGTCTCGCCGATCTGATTGTCATCGCCTCGCTCCTGGCGCCCTCGCTGGTCGAGAATTTCGTCGTCCTGCGGGTGGTACGCGCACTGCGGCTGTTGCGTTCTTACCATATGCTGCGGAGCCTGCGCCGGCAATCGAGGTTCGTGCGGCTGCACGAAGACGTGATTTTCAGCGTGGTCAACCTGCTGGTGTTCATATTTGTTATCACCGCCGTGGTGTATGTCTCGCAGGTGGGCGTCAACCCGGCCATCGGCAATTATTTCGATGCGCTGTATTTCACCGTCGCGACCCTCACCACCACGGGCTTCGGGGACATTACCCTGCGCGGCACCGGTGGGCACATACTCGCTGTACTTATCATGATTTTCGGTATTTCGCTGTTCCTGCGGCTGGTACAGACCATTTTCCGCCCGGGCAAGGTGCGATACGAATGCAAGGCGTGCGGCTTGAGTCGCCACGACGCCGACGCCGTGCACTGCAAGCACTGCGGTACCGTGCTGCATATTACCACCGAAGGGATGGACTAGGGCGTGCGCCGCCCGGTCTAGAGCAGGAGCCAGGTCCCCAGGCCGAGGAATGCCATAAAACCGACCACGTCGGTAATGGTGGTGAGCAGCACGGTACCGGCCAGTGCCGGGTCGATGCCGACACGCTTGAGTGCCAACGGTATGCCGAAACCGGCCAGCGCCGCGCACACCAGGTTGATCACCAGGGCCGCGGCGATGATCGCGCCGATCTCCATGTTGCTGAACCAGGCGGTGACGATCAGCGCGACCACCAGTGACCAGATAAGTCCGTTCATCGCACTCACCGCGATCTCCTTGATCATCAGCGTGCGGGCATTGCTCGAACCTACCTGGCCGAGTGCCAGGCCGCGGATCATGATGGTCAGCGTCTGGCTGCCGGCGATGCCGCCCATGCTGGCGACAATAGGCATCAGCACGGCCAGTGCCACGACCTGCTGGAGGGTGGCCTCGTAAAGGCCTATGACCCAGGATGCCAGAAACGCGGTGCCGAGGTTGACGCCCAGCCAGACGGCGCGGCGGCGGGCGCTGAGCAGCGCCGGGGCGAAGATGTCATCCTCTTCGTCCAGGCCGGCCATGCTCATGAACGAGTGGTCGGCCTCTTCGCGGATAACGTCGACCACGTCATCGATGGTAACGCGCCCGAGCAGTCTGCCGTCATCGTCGACTACCGGCGCCGACACCAGGTCGCGGTCCTCAAACAGGCGCGCCACGTCGATATCTTTCATGTTTGCGGATATACCGTCGACGCCGCGGTCCATGACTTCGGCGACACTGAACTCCGGGTCACTGGTCAGCAGGGTCGCCAGTGGCAGCATCCCCTGGTAGTGGTCGAAGCGGTCGACAACCATCAGGCTGTCGGTCAAGTCCGGAATTGCGCCACGCAGGCGCAGGTAGCGCAGCACTACATCAAGCGTCACGTTGCCGCGCACGGTGACGATATCGAGATCCATCAGGCCACCGGCCGTGTCC
>JASFNS010000393.1:0-3102 GCA_050116915.1 Thiogranum sp.
TGCGCCCGTGCCGATGGCGATGAGCGGCGCCCCCATGCCCAGGCTGAGGGCGAACAGGGCGAAGCCACCCAGTACCGCGTCGCCGGTCTGCCCGATGTAGATCAGGGCGCCCGCCAGCGGCGCGGCCACGCATGGCCCGACAATCAGGGCGGACAAAAAGCCCATGATCGCTACACCGACCAGGCTGCCACCTCGCTGACGGTTGCTGATATCGCTCAGCTTGCCCTGGATGAACGCCGGCATCTGCAGGTCGTAGAAGCCGAACATGGATAGCGCCAGCAGCACGAATACTGCGGCGAACGTGGACAGGATCCAGGGGTTCTGGAAGGCCGCCTGCAGATTGTCGCCGAACAGACCGGCGAACACCCCGGCCAGCGTGTAGGTCGCCGCCATCGCCAGCACGTAGACCAGCGATAGCACGAAGCCGCGGCGGGCGGTCATGTTGTCGCCCTGGCCGACGATGATGGAGGACAGGATCGGGATCATCGGAAACACGCAGGGTGTAAATGCCAGCAACAGCCCAAAGCCGAAGAACGCCAGCAGCGTCGCAAACAGGCTGCGTTCGGTCAGCTGTCTGGCAATCGAGTCCTGCTCGCTGAGCTGCGGCGCGGATTCGCTGCCGCCCTTGGCGGCGGGTGTATCGCTCACGGTGGCCGCGGCGGCGGCCGGCAGCAGCAGGTCAAACGTTCTGGTCATCGGCGGGTAGCAGACGCCGCGTTCGGCGCAGCCCTGGTATTGCAGCGTCAGTTTGACAGGCGTTGCCTCGCTGCTGCTGCGCTGCAGCGGCAGCCTGACGCTGACGTCGTGGTGGTAGACCTGGATTTCACCGAAGAACTCGTCTGTCTTGTGCTCGCCCTCGGGCAACACCGGGGGCAGCAGGGTGACTGCCTTGTTATCGGCCAGCGAAAACTCGAAGCGGTGCCGGTAAAGATAGTAGCCGTCCGCAATTTGCCAGTCGGCGGTCAGGGTATTCGCGTCGCTCACCCTGACGTCGGGCTGGAAGGCCTGGTCGGCGGGCAGCAATTCGTCCTCGTCGCCGAACCCCAGGCTCGCGCCCAGGTCGCTCAGCGATTTCAACGCCGGTTTACTGTCGGTTGCGGCTGACTTCGGCGTCGACGCCGGCAATGTCAGGGCTGCGACCTGGGTCTGGGGCGGGTAACAGACGCCCATGTCGGCACAGCCCTGGGAGGTCGCCTTCAGGGTGAAGTCGGCCGGCGTGCCGGCCTCGCGCGTCACCGGAATTTCCGCGGTCACCTTGTGCCGGTAGGTTTCGATTTTGCCGAAAAATTCGTCGTCCTTGACCTTGCCCGCCGGCAGCACCGGGTCGCCGAGGTGGATTCCCGGGGTGTCGCTGCTGAAGCGAATCTTGCTCTTGTAGAGGTAATAGCCGTCGGCGACATCCCACTCGGCACGGATGCGATCGCCGTCCATGCTGGCGCTGAAGGCAAACGCCTGGTCGGCCGGCAGCAGGTCATCGTCACCGGGAAGGCCCGCCTGGGCCAGTGAAGCCCAGCCAGCCAGAAGGATAAGGAACCAGTGCTTCATAGTACCCCGTCGTCAGTTGTATGAATCGTGCGCACCCAGTCGAGGTACTCGCCCAAACCGTCAGTCACTGGGACTGCAATGATTTCAGGAAGTTCGTACGGATGTTGCGAACGTATAGCGCTTTCCAGCTGTGCATAGCCGGCGCTGCGCGCCTTGATCATCAACAGCGCTTCAGTGTCCGTTTCCACCTTGTCCTGCCAGCGGTAGGTCGAGGTCACGCCTGGTAGAAGGTTGACGCAGGCGGCCAGCCGGTATTCCACCAGGTGTCGGGCGATATGCTGTCCGGTATCGGCATCCGGTACCGTGCAGTAGACGATGATGACATCGCTGGCCTCGCTCATGGTGCTGCGACCATACCGGAGCCTCTGGCCGGCAACAAGCCGGTTTCTGGGGTTATGCGGCCGCCTGGCGCCTTGTATTTATCGATTCCCGCGCGTTAAGGTGCCGGCATGAACCCCTTCAGTGTGCTGTTCCTGCTGTTGCTGCTGGTGCCCCTGGTCGAAATCTACTTTCTGATCCAGGTCGGGCGGGTCATCGGCGCCGTCCCTACCATCGCGCTGGTAGTCTTTACCGCGTTGCTGGGCGCCATGTTGCTGCGTTTCCAGGGCTGGACGACCTTGCAGCGTACCCGCCTGAGCATGGCCCGGGGGCAGCTCCCGGCCATCGAAATGATGGAGGGGGTGCTGCTGTTGTTCGCCGGTATCTTGTTGTTGACGCCGGGTTTTTTTACCGACGCCATCGGGTTTTTGCTGCTGGTGCCGCCGCTGCGACGAGCGCTGATCCGCTGGTTTCTGAGCCGCTCGGCCGGGCCGCCGACACGCCCGCCTGGCCCCGGGCAACCCCACCACCGTGACCCCTATACCATCGAAGGCGAATACCGTCGCGACGACGATTGAGCCGCTTTTCGCTTGACTCGGGCTTTTTCCTGACTATGATTAGCACTCACTTGGGGTGAGTGCTAATAACCAATGCCTCACAAAATTAAAGCATTAACGCGAAAGGAGAAATTTCTGATGAATCTTCGTCCCCTGCATGATCGAGTGATCATCAAGCGCATGGAAGAGGAGCGCACCTCTCCGGGCGGCATCGTCATTCCCGACAGCGCCGCCGAGAAGCCCAGCAAAGGTGAAGTTATCGCGGCCGGCAACGGCAAGCGGACCGACAGCGGCGAAGTCATCGCCATGGATGTCAAAGTCGGCGACAAGGTCCTGTTCGGCAAGTACTCCGGTACCGAAGTCAAGGTCGAAGGCGACGACCTGCTGGTGATGCGCGAAGAAGACATTATGGCTGTCATCGAAGCCTGATCGATATACAGCCGGATAATTTAGAGGATTTATTCAAATGACAGCAAAAGACGTAAAGTTTGGTGATGATGCCCGCACCCGTATGGTGCACGGCGTTAACGTACTGGCCAATGCGGTCAAGGTAACTCTCGGTCCCAAGGGCCGTAACGTGGTTCTGGACAAGTCCTTCGGCGCCCCGACCGTGACCAAGGACGGCGTGTCCGTGGCCAAGGAAATCGAACTCGATGACAAGTTCGAAAACATGGGCGCCCAG
>JASFNS010000394.1:0-3093 GCA_050116915.1 Thiogranum sp.
GTTTGTGTTACCTGGGCACGGTACTGCATACCCTGCCGGACGGCTTTGCCGGTTCCCGCAGCCCCTTGCAGGTGGGCGCCGAACTGTTCGGCCACGCGGGTGCCGAGAGCGACGTCGAAATCCTGGAACTGATGGTGGCGACGCTGACGCTCACGGGTGTCGAGGACGTCTACATTGACCTGGGGCACGTCGGTATCTATCGCGGCCTGGCCCAGGATGCCGGCCTCGACACCGAACAGGAGGCCATTCTGTTCGATGCCTTGCAGCGCAAGGCAATCCCGGAAATACTGGATTTCCTGGCGCAGCTGGAAATATCCACCTCCCAGCGTGAACGGCTCGCCGGCCTGGCCACACTCAATGGTGACACCGAGGTATTGCAGGCGGCAGAGCTGCTGCTGGAAGGCAGCGGCGAACCGGCTCGCGCCGCGCTGGACAACCTGAAACGCATCGCCGCGCTGGCGCAGCGGCGCCTGCCGGGCGTGTCGCTGCACTTCGATCTCGCCGAACTGCGCGGTTACCAGTTCCACACCGGTGTGGTGTTTGCCGCCTTTGTCGCCGACCGGGGCCAGGAGGTGGCGCGTGGCGGACGCTACGACGAGATCGGCAAGGTGTTCGGCCGTGCCCGACCCGCGACCGGTTTCAGTACCGACCTGCGTAGCCTCATGCAACTGGGCAGCCGCGACTGGCCGGCCGGTGCCGGCGCCATCCTGGCACCCGCCGAGGACGACCCGGCGCTGGCCGAGACAGTGAGCGCGCTGCGCGCGCAGGGCGAGGTTGTGGTACAGCAGCTGCCGGGGCAGCAGGGCACCTATGCGGAAATGAACTGCCGCCGAATGTTGCGCTGGAGCGGTTCCGCGTGGGTGGTTGAAAATTTGTCGTAGACTTTGACAGGACTGGTATCGGATGGGTAAGAACGTCGTGGTAATCGGCACCCAGTGGGGTGACGAGGGTAAAGGTAAAATTGTCGACCTGCTGACTGACCGCGCCTCGGCCGTGGTGCGTTTTCAGGGCGGTCACAATGCCGGCCACACGCTGGTCATAGAAGGCAAGAAGACGGTGCTGCACCTGATTCCCTCGGGTATCCTGCGCGTCGGTGTGCGCTGCCTCATCGGTAACGGCGTGGTGTTGTCGCCAAGCGCGCTGCTCGAGGAAATCGGCATGCTCGAAGCCGGCGGTGTGCCCGCCAGGGAACGGCTGGGGATCAGTGAATCCTGCCCGCTGATCCTGCCCTATCACATCGCTCTGGATCAGGCTCGCGAAGTTGCGCGCGGCAAGAAGGCCATCGGCACGACCGGCCGCGGCATCGGTCCCGCCTATGAAGACAAGGTATCGCGCCGCGGTATCCGTCTCGGCGAGTTACTCGATCCGCAACACTTCACGGAACGTCTGCGCGAAGTCATGGAGTATCACAACTTCTCACTGCAGCACTATTTCAAGGCCCAGCCGGTCGACTACCAACAGGTGCTCGACGAAGCGCTGGCCCAGGGCGAACTGATTGCGCCGATGGTGGAAGACATTCCCGGGACGCTGCACGCGCTGCGCGATGACGGCAAGAGCATCATGTTCGAGGGCGCGCAGGGTGCGTTGCTGGATATCGACCACGGCACCTATCCATACGTCACCTCGTCGACCACGACCGCGGGCGGTGCCGCCAGCGGCAGCGGCGTCGGCCCCCGCGACCTGGACTACGTCCTCGGGATCGTCAAGGCCTATACCACGCGTGTCGGCGCCGGGCCGTTCCCAACCGAACTGTTCGATGACGACGGCCAGTACCTGGGTGAAAAAGGCCACGAATTCGGCGCTACCACCGGCCGCCAGCGGCGCTGTGGCTGGCTGGACATCGTCTCGCTGCGGCGGTCCCTTAGAATCAACAGTGTCACCGGCATGTGCATGACCAAACTGGACGTGCTCGACGGCATGGAAAGGGTGAAAATCTGCGTGGCGTACAAACTCGACGGCAAGGAGATTAGCATCCCGCCGGTGGGCGCGGATCTGTTTGAAAAATGCGAACCGGTGTTCATCGAAATGCCCGGCTGGAAGACATCGACCGTGGGCGTCAAATCGGTCGAACAGCTGCCGCTGGCGGCGCGCGACTACCTTGCCAAGGTCGAGGAGCTGTGCGGGGCGCCCATCGATATCATTTCCACCGGCCCGGACCGCGAAGAGACGATTATCAGGCGTCACCCGTTCGAATAAGACGCGACGACCGGCAGGCTCGCCGGCGCGCAGCGTCAGGACAGCGAAACGCTGCCAGTCTTGGCCGGGTCGTGCGCGTGCCAGTGCAGAGCGCCATACCCGGCGAGTTTTTCCAGTCCGGCAAAGTCGACGATACAGATCTGGCGGCGCTGAACCTGGAGCAGACCCTCGTCCTGAAATCGGGTAAGGATGCGGCTTACCGTTTCCACCGCAAGTCCGAGGTAGCTGCCGATCTCGGTGCGCTTCATGCTCAGGTTGAAACGGCTGCCCGAATACCCGCGGGCCCGGAAACGCTGCGACAGGTCGACCAGGAAGTTGGCTATCTTGGCTTCGGCATCCTTCTTGTTGATCAGCTCAATGGTGTGGTGATCGCGCACCAGTTCCATGGAAAGCAGCTTGTAGAGAAGCTGGTGGCAGCCCGGTATCCGGTCCAGGCTCGCCATGGGAATGACACAGAAGGAAGCGCGCTCCAGCACCATGGCTGACGAGCGGTGTGCGTCGGTGCCGAGCGCATCAAGCCCCAGCACTTCGCCCGGCATATAAAAGGCCACAACCTGTTCGCCGCCGTCTTCGGACATCAGGTAGAGTTTCACCGCCCCGGATTTCAGTACGTAGATGGCCTCGGGTGCGTCGCCTTCGCGGAACAGGTGTTCCCGGTAGCCGAGGGTGTGGTTATGCCTGAGCATCGGTAGCGGCTGGCTGTCGCTCAATGCATTGAGCTTCGCGCCGACGCAATACTCGCGCGACATGCAGTCCTTGCAGCAACCCGCCGGTGATGCAAACGCTATCGCTCCGCTGTCGGCAGGCTGCCCGCCGATGTGCAGACGGTCAGTGGTGTGCCTGTTGGTCGACACAATATAGGGTGTCGTACTCGATGCTGCCATGCTGTGTCCTCCA
>JASFNS010000395.1:0-3072 GCA_050116915.1 Thiogranum sp.
AGGCTGATCGACAATGTTGTGGTGACGGGCAATGCCTGAGCGGGTGCGCGCCCTTCACAATGCCGGGGATTCGACGGTCAGCGCCGGTGACGGCGGTCGCGGCGGGTGTTCTCGCTCCGTGAACCACACCAGGATGTCGTAGTAGCTGCGGATGTTTTCCACGTAGCGCACGGGTTCCTGGCCGCGGGCGTAACCGTGTCGGGTTTTCTTGTACCATTTTTTCTGACTGAGCCGCGGCAGGTATTTTTTTACGTCTATCCACTTGTCCGGGTCGGCACCGTCTTCCTGGGTGAGAATGCGCGCGTCTTCCAGATGGCCGAAGCCGATGTTGTAGGCCGCCAGCGCCATCCAGGTGCGGTCCGGGTTCTTGATGCGCTTCGGCAGTCTCTTCTTCACCCGCTTGATATAACGCGCGCCGCCCTCGATGCTGGCCTGCGGGTCGTGGCGGCTCTTGTCGATACCGAGCTGCTTCATGGTGTCCTGGGTAAGCATCATCAGCCCGCGCACTCCCGTGGGCGAAACCGCCTTGGGGTTCCAGTGCGACTCCTGGTAGCCGATGGCCGCCAGCAGTCGCCAGTCGATACCGGTATCCTTTCCCGCCTTTTCGAACCAGGACTGGTAGCGCGGCAGACGCTGGTCGATGTGCTGCAAATAACGCCGCGTGCCCACGTAATCAAAATCCGCTACATAGCCGTAGTACTTTTCCAGCAGGCGGTCCAGGTGGCCGTTCTCTCGCTGTTTGCGCAGGTACTCGTTGGCCTTGTCCACCAGGCTGTGATCGTCGCCCGGCGGGAAAGCCCACGCCAGCGGCTGCGGCTTGCTGATGTCGAAGGCCACCCGCAGCTCCGGGTAAAAACGCCGACTGAAAGCCACCTCGTTTGAATCCGCAACCGTGTAGTCGATGACCTCGTCCCACACCAGGCCGAGCAACTGCTCGCTCTCCAGCTCGTTGTTCTCCGTAAACGACATGTCCGGGTATTCTTCCCGCAGTGCGCGCAGACGCTCGGCGTGACTGCTGTCGGCGACCACCTCGAAGCTGCCGTGCAGATCGCCAAGGTTCTGCGGCGCCGGTGTGCCGATGCGGTACACCAGCTGTGGTGTGATGCGCTGATAGCTGCTGCTGAAATTGAACTGTTGCCGACGTTCGTCGGTCGCGGTGAGACCCGCGGCGGCCATGTCGGCCCCGCCGGACTGGATGCCCTGCAGAATTTCCGAGAGGTTGTCCGGCACCTGAATGTGCAACTTGACGCCGAGATAGCGTGCGAAGCCCTCGGCCAGATCGTATTCGACACCCGCGGGTCCGTACGGGCCCTCGTAGTAAGTGGTGGCGCTGTTGCGCGTCAGCACGCGCAGCACGCCCCGGTCCTGCACCTGCTCCAGCTGGGTTTTGGGGATCAGGTCGCAGCCGGCGATCAGCAGGGGCAGAAGGGCAAGCAGTAATCTCATGTGACAGCGACACAACACGCTGGGCGGCCAATAACCGGTGTAGCGGGATGTGCCGGCGAATGTTTAGCGTTCAATGCGATGCTTGGGTTACAATACCCGGGCAGTTTCCTGAGGGGCAAGCATGTGCGACTTCCCCTTGATTATCAAGCGGGAATCTGCTTTCGGAGAGGTGCCAGAGTGGCCGAATGGGCTTGACTCGAAATCAAGTGAACGCGCGAGCGTTCCGAGGGTTCGAATCCCTCCCTCTCCGCCATTCATAGCAGTAATAGACTAAAATTAAAAATAATTATATTTATTGCCGGATCCTGCCCATGTTTATACCCACAAAACGGCAGGAAGAACAAGCAGGCTAGTGAAGATCGTCATTGCCCTCGTGCTGTCCAGCTCTGTCGTGGCGCTCGCGATTGCATGGACATTTCGATACCAGACACTCGAATCGGGGAAGTTCCAAGTCGTCTTGCTTGATAGGTGGACAGGGGAGGTTTACCTTCTGGCGCCTGACGAGGGATTGTGAGATGCCGATAAAGACGCCCTCTCCTGGAATGGGCGTCACTTAATGTCACCAGATTTTGACCCGTACAAGAAGTAGCGGTGAGAATGAGTTATGGCCGACGGCAAAAGGAGATTGCCATGCTGATACTCACCCGCCGAGTCGGCGAATCCCTTATTATCGAAACACCCGCCGGTGAACACATCGAGGTTGCTGTGCTGGGCGTCAAAGGCAACCAAGTACGGATTGGAACGGATGCGCCAGACCATATACAGATCATGCGGGAAGAGCTGATGGAATCTGCGCCAATTTGACATCCGACAAAATCCCGCGCTGTCAATTGGCGTATTATCGTAACCGAGAGTTAAATAAAGAGAAGGCCTCCAGTTATTAGGAAAGGAGGTGCAGCTATGAAATCACGTCTATTTGGCGGGGCCTGCTTACTTGCGCTAATCGCTACATTATACAGCCTGTCACCGGGTCAACCTTTAGAAGGCCTTATTCCTGCGATACTGGGCAACATAAAGGCAGTGCCGGTCGCCGTGTGGGTGACCCTCATTGGTCTGATCGGGTTAGAGGTAATAACAAGAAGGAACTCTGCAGGGAAATAGCCTGCTGCGCCCTCCAGGCGGCTGACAATCGCGCAGGCCTTGTAGGCACTTTAAACCTCGGCGAAACCATCGTCATCACGACACCCGCCGGCGAACGCATCCGTATCGCAATACTGGGCCAGACGGGCAACCAAGTACGGATTGGAACGGATGCGCCTGCGGAATTCTCAATATTGCGTGAAGAGTTGTTACAAGCGCCGAAAACTTGATTCTGGCCGGTCTCGGTGCTTTCCTTGGGGTATGGTTGAACCGTTAGTATCCCCCTGGCGGCGCACAGCGTGAAACCGCCCGCCAAAAGCCAACTATTTGCTGGGATTGGTAAAGGTATGAAGACAAGCACCTGTTTGTTAGCTCTTGCTCTTTGCGTCGCTTCTAATATTTCTTTCGCAGACAGTGCCAGTGCATGGTCGGAGGGGCCGCGTGCCGGCACAGAGGCGGCTGCTGTGCGCCAGAATGCAGCATTACAACAACAACGATTAGAGTTACAGCGGCAACAGCTAGAATTGGAGCGGCAGAAAATGCTCA
>JASFNS010000396.1:0-3072 GCA_050116915.1 Thiogranum sp.
CGGGAAGTGGGTGAGATGGCCCAACGCCGGGCTGAGGACGTCAGCGCGAACCCGGTTACCGGAGTTGTACTGGTGACAGTCCGCGCACGACATGTTCAACTGGCCGCGCTTGGAATAGAAGTGATGTTTGCCGCGCTCATAGGCCGCCAGCGCACCTTCGTCGGCCGGGACCTTGACGTTGATCTTGTGGCCGCGTGAAGTGTAAGCCATGTAGGCGGATATGTCGGCTATAGGGCCTTTCTGCCATTTCAACGGTTCTTCGCCGTTCTTCTTACGGCATTCGTTGATTGCGGCTTCCAGCGTCACGACCTTGCCCTTGGCGGTATCGTAGTAGGGATAATCGTCTTTGATACCGATGCCGCCGTTGCGGAAACAGCTGGCGTAGGTCTTGCCGTTCTTGAATGGTGTATTGAACAGCTTTTTGCCCTTGTCGATGTTCAGCTCATAGGGCGGGAACTCTTCGATGGCTTCCCATTGTTCGCGGGAGGCCTGGTCGACAGCGTACACGCCGTTGATGTAGTCATTGAACGGTACATCGGGAAAGCGATCTTTGAAGTAGGCGCGAAACTCTACCAGGTCCTGTTGCGGACCGGCCTGGACTGCGACGGATGCAGCACTGATCAGACCTAGAGTCGCGGCGATGGTTAGCAATTTTTTCATGGATTCTCCACCTCCGGTTCAGGGATTTTCCGTGCGGGTCGTCTGGCGCTCAGCTGACCTGGGTTTCGGTTGAGTCGCTTTCACCCTTGTTGTCCACCCAGCTCAACTTCAGGGAGTCGCCGACTTTGGCGCCCTTGAACTTGAAAGACAGGTAAGGGTTCTTGGAAACGGCGGGCCCCCACAGTGCGGTCATAACGTTTGTTCCGCTGTGCTCGCAGGTGACTTCCTGAATGAAGTGTGCGGGAATGAGTTTGCCGGTTTTCTTGTCCTTGCGCTGCCCGGTTTCCATCGGGTGCTGGATCAGGGCCTTGACGGTTGTTACCCCGTCACTGAGCTTTGCGCGAATCTTGATCGATGCCATGTTGTGTATCCTCTATACTCTATTAACCGCCGCAGCCGCCGATGGTGACCTTGACTTCTTTGCCGGTGCTGTACAGTTTCCCGCCTGCCTTGACAACCGCAATGACGCTGGACGTTTTGCCCATCTTTATGCGGGTGGAGACGAAGCCCTCTGCGCCCTTGCCCAGATTAAAGGAGGCTGTCAGGGGAGCAGCGTTCTTCTCGGCGATAATGCTCATCGATTCGATGTCGGGAATGTCGCTGGTGACCGATACGGGCACGACGGCCCCGTTTTCGGCGATGTCCGGCGCGCGGATGGAAATCTTGTCGGAACCTACCAGTGCATGCGAACCCTCCAGGGCATCGAGTGCACTGTCCACCGACTTGGCTTCAAAAGCAGCGGTTGGCCAGGCGGCAAGAACGATGCGCGGGGTCAACAGCCCGGCACCCATGGCGGCTCCGACGGCGCCGGCTGCGACGGATCCTTTCAGAAAGGTTCTGCGTTTCATGTTAGTCACTCGTTTATCTCCTCTTATTCTACACAGTCGTTACAGCGTGTAGACAAACTCCACAATCTTGTCGATCTCGCTTTCGGACAGAATCTGCTGACGCCCGAACGGCGGCATGATGCTGTTCTCGTTGGCCTTGGTCGAATCCCAGATCTGCGCGCGCAGTTTGGCCTTGTCCGGAAATCTTGCCTTCATCGCGACCAGCGGTGGGCCGATATTGCCGGGAAGGCTGCCGCCCTCGATCTGGTGGCAAGCCAGGCAGTTGCCTTTCTTGCGGTCGAACGCAATGGCCTTACCCTGGTCGACGACTGACTCGGCCTTTGCGTCTGCGGCAATACCGGGCGCCGGGACCAGGGCCAGGCTGCCGGCCAATGCCAGCACAGAGCCTGCTGTAGTTAGGATGCTGGGAAGTGTCCGCATCATTTCCTCCTTCAATGCGCTTTAAAAGTGGTTATGCCAGCTGCCTGGCAATGGCTTGGTCCAACTCTCAGTCCTGACAATATAGTGCCCTGTTCCCCTTGAGTCAAAACGATTTATCGCTTTTTCCGTTGACTGACAGTTACCTATATAAGGACTCTTTAACACAGTTGCTTCCGGCGATGCCGGACAATTTGCAATG
The DNA here is from genome assembly GCA_050116915.1 of Thiogranum sp. Taxonomy (GTDB): domain Bacteria; phylum Pseudomonadota; class Gammaproteobacteria; order DSM-19610; family DSM-19610; genus Thiogranum. The sequence continues at coordinate 2,128 of JASFNS010000396.1, forward strand.
GTCTAAGCCGAGGACGGGCCTGTGTCGCAATTTATTCCCGAACCACGGTCTAATTCTGCTCGCGTGCTTTCAACTGTTGCTTGAACTCTTTCAGCCGGGCTTCGATGCGCGCCTGATCATAGTCGCTGAGGTCCTTGTACTGCAGCGCCTTGTTCAACTGGTCGATGGCGAGTCTCAGGTTACCATATATAGAGTACGCTTCGGCGGAGGCGATGTTGGTTTCCCATGGCGGGCCCGCCACACTCGCGGCTTTGGCCCACAACTCGTATATCTCCGCCGTTCGCGCCCGCGGGTTGCGCAACATCTTGAGCGCCTGATCGCGGGCTTCGGCCGCCTGACCGGTCTGGATCAATGCCGACGTGTAGTACTGGCCGACCACCAGGTCGCCGGGATAGAGTTTCAGGGTGTCACTGAACAATTTCAATGCGGCGTCCGGCTCGCCGCTGTCGAGCTCCAGCCGCGCCATCGTGGTGCGATAGAGTTTGCGGTCCGGGTCCTTTTTCATCAGCGCCTGCAGCTGTTTTTTCGCCGCTGCATAGTTGTTGGCGCGCCAATAGGCCAGGGCCAGGCCGTAGTGCTGGGCCGGACCGGCGTCCGGTTTCGCGGCCTCGGCCTGGAACAGTTTGAGTGCCTGCGACGGGTCGTCGGATTCCAGGACCCTCAGCCGGGCGCGGATCAAGCGGAATTCCAGGGTGTCGAGTTCCTTGCCGTGACCGTAGCTTTCAGCGCGTGACATGGATTCGGCGATACGGTCCGTGGTGACCGGGTGAGTGCTGAGGAATTCGGGTACATTGTTGCCATACAGGCGGGTCGACTGCTGCAGGCGCTCGAAAAAGCTCGGCATGCCGTAAGGGTCGATACCCGAGCGCGCCAGCGTCTGGATGCCGATGCGATCGGCTTCCTTTTCGTTGGCGCGGGTGAAATTCAGCTGGCGCTGAATGTTAG
>JASFNS010000397.1:0-3061 GCA_050116915.1 Thiogranum sp.
GGAGGACGCCGTTTTGGCGTCGTGTTTGCCGCCGCTGGCGCCAGCCGAGCTGCCGGTGGTGCTGGCCCGGGCGGAGGCGCCGGCAGTGATCGCCACCGCGGACGCTTCTGCGCCAAACTCGAAATTTCCGCTGGTGAACTCCTCGAAGGCGCGTTTATCCTCGAAGAAAATAATCTGGCTATAGGCCTGACCGCCGAGCTGGAAGCCAATGGTGACCTGGGTCATCGAGGCATTGCCGACGTAGTTGCCCTGCGCATAGACGCGGCCCTTTCCGTAAGCACCGCCGATGCCGATGCCGCCTTTGCCGATGGTTGGAAATAATGCATAACCGTAGCTTTTGGCGAAAAACTTGCCACTCTCGCCGGCGTCCTGGAATATCTTGACGGTATCGGAATATTCGTCGGCGCGGGCCCCGGCCAGTGGCAGTGCCAGCATCAGAAATACCAAAGAAAAGCGGGTGAGACTGAACATGGGTGTTGTCCTCTTGTGGGGGTGTGTCTTTATAACACGCCGGTTGGCGCAGTGCATGCGCCTGCCTGAGACTCTCAGGTCTGTGGATGAATGCGCACATCCAGCGGCTCGCTGGTATCCAGGTGCACGTCGCGCTGCGGGAAGGCGATGACAATGCCGTTCTCGTTGAAACGCTGGTCGATGGCTTCGTGCAGTTGGGATGAGGCCGGCAGGCGGTCATCCTGCGTACCGACAAAGCAACGGAGCTCGAGATTCAGGGTGTTGTCGCCGAACTCCCGGAACAGTGTGTAGGGTTTGGGATCGTCGATAACCAGACGGTTCTGCTCGGCGGCTTCGCGCATCAGGGCCATGGCTTTCTGCACGTCGCTGCCGTAGGCCACGCCCACGGGTATGCGCAGCCGCGTCGTCTGGTCGGATAACGACCAGTTCAGCAGACGGCTGGTGATGAACTCCTTGTTGGGCACCAGCAGTTCCTGGCGGTCCCAGGTGCGGATGGTCGTGGCGCGGATCTGAATGCGCGTCACCACCCCGTCGGTATCACCCACGGTGACAACGTCGCCCACACGGATAGGGCGCTCGAACAGGATAATCAGGCCGCTGATAAAGTTGGCGACGATTTCCTGCAAACCGAAGCCAATGCCCACACTCAGGGCAGCCGCCATCCATTGTACCTGCGACCACCGGACGCCGAGCGTGTTCAGTGCCAGCAGAACCCCGACGGCGGCTATGATATAGCGTGCCAGCTTGGTCGCCGTGTAGCGGCCGCCCGGCGTGACAGACACGCGTTTCAATAGAACGATTTCCAGCAGCGCGGGAAAACGCCGCGCGGCAATGAGCGTGACAACCAGGAAGAGGGCGGCCAGCAGGACATCGGCTACCGTCACCGGCAGCATGCCTTCCTCGCCGTTAATCACCCCCTTGTAGTGCCAAAGGTCGATATGGTCGAGGCGGCCGAAGGCCGGCAGGACGTTTGCCCAGATGAACCACAGACCGATGATGGCGCCGAAAGCGATGGCGCTGTTCAACAGTTTAAGACTTTCCTGGTTCAGCGCCATCAGGTTGACTTCGGGCTCCTCGAGCTCGGTTTCGTCATGCGGTACTTCGGCAGGCTGCTGAGCACCTTGCTGGTCCGCCAGTGCGGCCCTCCGCCGTTCCACCGCGGCGTCGAAGGCAAGCTTGCGGCGCGAGAGCAGCAGCCAGCGCACGGCGGCCTGGTGGATCACCAGAAAACCCAGTACCAGCCACAGGGTGTCTATGAGGCTGCCGGTGAGGGTACCCGCGGTGTACAGGAAACCGCTAACGGCGAGCACGATCAACAGCACGGGAACGGTCATAGCAAGCGCGAGCCACAGGTAGCGATAACGTGCCAGGGGGCTGTCGGGAAATCCCCTGAGTTCGGCTTCCAGTACCGGTTTATTGGGGCCGAGCAGCCGGTAAAAGAACCAGGAAAGTGCGCTGATAAAGACGACAAACGCAATCCGGCCCAGGGCTCCCTCGGCCGTGCCGGTGCTGCGTATGCTGATCACGGCTACGATTGCCGCCGGCACGAAAACCGCCATGAGTATGCTGATCTGGCGGCGCAGCGCCCGCGTGCTGTTCTCCGGCCAGCGGAAGTGAACCGTAGCCACGCCGTTCGACCGGCACAGGGCGCGGAAGCCACTCAGGTAAAGGAACGCCGGGCTTACAACCACGAGAGCACGTGCCACGGCCCGCTCGAAGTTGCCGGCGTCGAGTGAGTTCGAGAGCGTCCAGCCCATGGTCCACATTATCATTGGCCAGGGCAGTACCAGCAGCAATGTCAGGCCCAGCGCTTGCAGGGTGTAGCTGAACTGGTCGGCCCGGGGTTTGTTGACGTTCTTTCCCGTCGCCACCAGGGCCCGGATTATCGCGCGTTTCCGCAATAGCAGTATGCCGGCCACCAGCAGGGCGGAAATGGGAAAGGCCGAAGTCAGCAGGTGGTCCGCCAGCGCATCAAGGACAGCGAGCCACTTGGCCGGCGAAAGTATGTCCATGACCTGGGCAGGCGTGTTCATCAGGATGGCAAGGCTGGGTGCCGGCGCGCTGCGTACCCACAACAGGCGCTCGGCCAGGAAGTCGTCATAGGCCTTGACGGTTTCCAGCAAGTGGTTTTGGGCGTAGTCCAGTTCGCCCAGCGCGCGCAGGTAGCTCTCTCCGGTGGCGACGATTTTTTCCAGCAGGTTACGCCGGGTCCGGGCGAGATCCATCAGGTCGGGGCGGATCGTCCTCACGGTCTCCGGATCCAGGCCGGCCGTCAGGTCGTCAACGTAATCACCGAGGTTCTGCAGGCCCTTCAGCGCTTCGTTGTGCTGGATTTGTGCGAGGGCAGTCTCGGCGATGGCTTTTTCGCGTGGCCCCTCGGCCTTGCGGATCTCGTGGATGTCCGGCAACAGGCGGCGTTGTTCCAGGAGTATCTGCCCAAGGGCCTGGCTGAGACCTGCCACCTCCAGCTTTTGCTGGGTGCGCCGGAATTCGTCCTCGATGAGCTTCGCGCGGTCATTGGTGATCTGGCCGCCGGAGGCGACCTGTTCGAGCTGGTCGGTCAGGCGGGTGAGCTCGTCGCTCAACTCGG
>JASFNS010000398.1:0-3056 GCA_050116915.1 Thiogranum sp.
AGCAAACCCATACCGCAGTCCATGCCCGCAAGCGGAATCCGCACCCGGTGGCCACTGCCCGGCGCCACTGCGGCGGCATTGCCCTGCATGTCGCGCATGTCTTCGAGACGAAAAACGCGGTTACCCGCGGGCGTAATCAGCTCCAGTTCGTCACCGACGGCGAACCGGTTCTTGACCTCCACTTCAGCCAGTCCCGTGGCATCGTCATAACCGACCAGTTCCCCAACGAAACGCTGCCGGACACTTTTTGAGTGGTTATCCAGGTAGTTCTGGTAGTCCCCGTGATGATGGCGCTGAAAGAAACCGTCGGTATAACCCCGACTGGCGAGGTTTTCCAGCGTGCCCAGCAACGCGGCATCGAACGGTCGTCCGGCTACCGCGTCGTCGATCGCCTGGCGGTACACCTGCGCCGTGCGCGCGGCATAGTAGTGGGACTTGGTGCGCCCCTCTATCTTGAGGCTGTCGATACCCATTTTCACCAGGCGCTCGACATGTTCCACGGCGCGCAGATCCCGGGAATTCATGATGTAGGTACCGTGCTCGTCCTCCTCGATGGGCATCAGTTCACCGGGCCGTTGGGACTCCTCGATCAGCCCTACCGCGGCCGGACGGATATCGCCACTGATATCTTCCTGCCCCGGCTGTACCTTGTAGTCCCAGCGGCAGGCGTTGGTGCAGCTACCCTGGTTTGCATCGCGATGGTTGAAATAACCCGACAGCAGGCAGCGTCCCGAGTAGGCGATGCACAGCGCACCGTGCACGAAGACTTCCAGCTCGATATCAGGGCATTCCTGGCGGATCTCCTCGACCTGGTCAAGCGACAGCTCGCGCGAGAGGATGATCCGCCGGATACCCAGTCGCTGCCAGAATTTCACGCTGGCGTAGTTCATGGTGTTGGCCTGTACCGACAAGTGTATGGCGACATCCGGCCAGCGCTCGCGCACCAGCATGATCAGTCCCGGATCGGCCATGATAAGCGCGTCCGGCCCGAGTTCGATAATGGGCGCCATATCGGCGAGAAAGGTTTTCAGCTTGGCGTTGTGCGGCAGCGCATTGGTGGCCATGAAGAACGCCTTGCCGTGCGCGTGCACGTGCTCGATACCGGCTGCAAGGTTCTCGACGCGGTTGAAGTCGTTATTGCGCACGCGCAGGCTGTAGCGCGGCATACCCGCATAGACCGCGTCGGCACCATAGGCAATGGCGTAGCGCAGATTGCGCAGCGTGCCCGCGGGCGCCAGCAGTTCAGGTGCGTTCATGGTTTATCCGGTCTGATCAGGCCAGAGGTGACAATAAACTCCGCGCCCGTAGGGGGCAAGCCGCAAAAGCCGCGAGATCGCCGGGGGTATGTCCGTGCCGGATCCTCAGCCCCGCCTTATGGCCGCATCCATCTCGGCAAGCGCCCGCTCCCAGGCTTCGCCCCGGTTGCCCTGCTCGGCCATCAGTTCCATCAGGCCGTAGGCCAGCCGGCGATGCTCGGGATTCAGGTCGCGCAGTTTGCGCAGCATATACATGTAGCCGCCCTTCTCCATGCGCAGCGTACTCACCAGGGCATACAGACTCAGACTGGCGCCCCCGTGGGGATCGGCTTTGACAAGATCAACGACTTGCTGGAGCGCTTCCTGGGACATATCACACCTTGGCCCCGGGTTTGTCGGCGACCTTGTTGCGCAGGTAAACGGGCGCGGCCTGTTCCGCTGGCAACCCGCCACCGGCTTGCAGCAGGGGTATCGCCAACGCGGCCACATCCGCGGCGTGCGGTCTGGCACCGGCCATGGTCCCGACCGTCGCACCCGACAGGCGGGCCTGTAACAGGTCCGCATAACTCGACCAGCCGTCGCCCGCGCCGTACCAGTCGGCGCCGGCGGGGACCGCCACGCTGTCGGGCGAACAAACGCTTTCATCGCCTGCCGCGACCACCAGGCCGTTGTGTGCTACCCGGAACGCCCCGAAATACACTTCCTGCATGCGCGCGTCGAGGGCTGCCAGCACGGCGCCGGCGTTGCATTCACGGACACAGCATTGGGCAACGGCCGCCAGGGTCGATACCGGCACGACCGGAATGTCGGCGCCGAAGGCGATGCCCTGCGCCATGCTCGCGGCGATGCGCAGGCCTGTAAACGAACCGGGACCGCGTCCGAACGCGACTGCGTCCAGCCGGGCTACGCCAAGTCCCGCGTCTGCCAGCAGACTTTCGACGAACGGCAACACCAGGGCGACGTGGCGTCGCGGAGCGATCTCGAAACGCTCGCGGATCTCGCCGTCGATACTGAGTGCCGCCGAACAGGCGTCTGTGGCGGTTTCCAGGGCAAGAATACACACCGCGCTCATGACAGCCTCGCGATGTCGCCTGCCTCGAAGAACGCTGTCACTTCGTCCATATCCCGGGTGCGCTTCATGTCAGGGAGACTGTTGATGAAGACCTTGCCGTAGCTCTTGCTGACCAGGCGCGAGTCGCACACCACCAGTACCCCGCGGTCGGTGACGTCGCGGATCAGGCGCCCGACACCCTGTTTGAGAGTGATCACGGCGTGCGGCAACTGTTCCTCGACAAACGGGTTGCCACCACGGGATTTCAGGGCATCGATACGCGCCTGCCACACCGGGTCACCCGGCGAGGCGAACGGCAGTTTGTCGATAATGACACAGGACAACGCCTCACCGCGCACGTCCACCCCCTCCCAGAAACTGCTGGTACCCAGTAACACCGCGTTGCCCAGTTCCCGGAAACGTTCCAGCAGCTCGCTCCGCGGCGCACTGCCCTGGACCAGCAATGGGTAATCGCAGCTGGCTTGCAGACGCCGGCGCGCGAGGTGCAGGGCACGGTAACTGGTGAACAGGACGAAGGCACGGCCACGCGATGCCTGAATGACGGTTTCGGCGACATCCAGCATGCGTTCGGTGAAATCGGGTGCACCCGGCTCCGGCAGTCCCTTTGGCAAATAGAACAGCGCGTTATTCCGGTAATCGAAGGGACTGTCCAGCTGCAGGGTTCGGGCCGCCTCCAGTCCCAGGCGCCGGGCGAAGTGTTCGAAGTCGCCGTTTACTGACAGAGTCGC
>JASFNS010000399.1:0-3056 GCA_050116915.1 Thiogranum sp.
GCCGAAGTCGTCTCGGCCCCGGTGTTCCATGGTGGTTCTCGGATCAGCGGAGCAGAAAGCGCTCAGAATCAATACGGCTCTTCGTTGCTTTCCAGACGTTTCAGCAGTTAGTACGAATGGCGACAACGGGTCGGGTTCTGTCTGTCATCTGACGCTAATATAACAGGCGACAAACCGACCGAGATGGGTCGACTCCCGTCGACTAGCGTTCTCGAATAGTCGCGGCGGCTAAAGTTCCGGGTTCGGCAAGCAACCCGCCGTTCAACGTGATTATAAAGCCCCGGCGGTGTCGAGCCTGGCAACGGAGATAACCGGCCATTAAGAGACATGCGCGTGATTCCTGGGAGCGTCAGGTTCACTGCGATTTCCAGACATCGCGAGTAAAGAAGGGTTGTTTCCGGGCGATGGCGCCCATACTCGCGTGCACCAATGCCGGCACTGGCTTCCCTCGCAATCGGCAACGGCAACATGGTCGCGTCCTTGCGAGTGTATCTTGGGCTTCGGACTGGCAGCCGTACGAGTTGTCCGCCCGCTCCCAGCTTGCCCGGAATTGTCTGAAGCCGGTTTTCGATCCGGGTCCAGAGCGTATGTATAAGCCCTTATAGCCTCGTGCTATCGCAACTGCTATACATCATTATCAGGGATAGGTGAATGCCGCGTTCTCGATCGCAATGGTCCGGACGGCGAGCCCGGTAGCAGAGACGAGCAAGAATACTGAAGTGGAGGAATCATTAGTGATGTGCAAACAAAAAATGTATGCCTTGAATCCCTTATCCATCATCGCGTTTCCGCTTTCCCTGGCATTCACCGCCAGCGCCATGGCGCTCGATGCCAATGAACCCGACTACGACCTCAAGTTGTTGGGGAAATATGTCTTCTTTGACAAGATATCCAATCCGAAGCGCATGGCCTGTGTGACCTGCCATGACCCGGACACGGGCGGCACGGGTAGCGTGTCCGGTGTCAATCTGCACCAGGTGGCGATCACCGGCGCCAACCCGCACACGGCCGGCAGTCTCAAGCCACCTACCAATGCTTATGCGAGCCTGATTGCGCCATTCAATCACGACTGCGGCCTCGGCGCCCCTGCCACAGGTCAATACTGCGGCGGCAATTTCTGGAATGGCCGCGCCGAGGGCCGTGCTGACGGTGCGCTGTTTCCTCTCGGGGCCACGAAGCACATTGGCGACGAGGTGTTTCACGGCCTGACCAGTAGTCGACCCCTGGCATACGCAACGTACTTCGGCCCGACGTCCGACCAGGCGTTGAACCCCATGCCGAACCGTGTCGAACAGAACATCGACAGACAAGCCGTCTGTCGGCACGTCGCCTCGGCAGAATATGCCGAGCTTTACCTGAAGGCGTGGGGAGTTGATATCGACTGCAGCGACACCGGCATTCTGGCGGGTTATAGCGCTCCGGACGTGCCCGAGGGGGAGAAGGCCTTCGACATCAGTTTCAAGCGGATTATGCTGGCGGTCGGCGCCTGGCAGCACTCCGGAGAACTCAACTCCTTCAGTTCGAAGCGGGATATCGCACTGCGCCAGGAGCTGGCCTGCCCAGGTGCAGGCGTCGGTGACTACGCCGAGTACTATGATCCGGGCGTCTGTACTGACGTGAATTATATCGACTCGCCCGGCACGTTTCCGCTGGTAGGCTTAACCGATCAGGAAAATCTCGGGCACGACCTCTTCTATAACACCTTCCGCAACCCGTTTGGCCCGGGGCGCAACCCGGGCGACAACGATTTACCGAATCCGGCGTTGCCGGCAGCGAACTGTTCGGCCTGTCACAGTGATAACCCCGGGTTAGCTGCGGGTACAGAACCGCCGGACGACGGTACGGAACCGCTGCAGTTGTACGCCGACGATGCGTACCACAATATCGGTACGCCGGCGAATCCGGAACTGCCCGCAGACCCGGATCCGGGTGTAGGCGCCCATACGGGCGACTTTGGCCAGCCGCAGGCAAGAGGGCAGGCAGGCTTTTTCAAGACGCCAACCATGCGCAACGTGGACAAGCGCAAAGGCAATGGCTTCATTAAGGCCTACACGCACAACGGCTGGTTCAAGAGCCTGGAGAGCATCGTGCATTTCTACAACACCGCCGATGTGACCAATCCGGCCAACGGAAAAACCCGCTGTCCGGACAACATCACCACTGAAAAGATGGCGTTGGCAAACAACTGCTGGCCAGCACCGGAATGGCCGGGCTCCGTTATTGGTCGAACCATAGGCAGCATGGGGATGACAGCGGAGCAGGAGGCTGCGATCGTCGCCTACCTGAAGGCGCTTACGGACACCGCGACCGTCAAGGCAGCACGGCCCTACAAGGCGGCCAAAACGGCCGGGAGGTAACCAGGCAACACCATCACCAGCCCCACTTCGGTGAGCAAATGGAGTATAGGCCGAATAAACACCGTTTTGATGCTTTTCGGCCCTTCTTCAAATGTCTGCTAACGGCTGGTTTCATGCTAAACGGACATTCGCCCCTGGGTACTGGTCGCTAGCCACCGGCGTGGCCTATGCCGGACGCAAACACGGCTCTGGTAGAGGCGCGCACTCCTTCTTGGGCCTCATGGTCATCTATTTTTCTAGCCGCCTATCCTAAGGCCTGCTCTGTATTGCCACTTGTCACGTTTATGTCCCCTGTCCCTAAAGCCTGCGGCGCATATCTGGCGCTGACCCTTTGCGCTGCTCAAAGTAAAGATGGGGAATAAGTTGGTAGCAAGGAACGCCGTTAACTGATTATTAATACGGGCGATTCCTGAGCATGTAGTGTTTGCAAGAAAACCTGATCTTCTGCGACAGGGGGCGCGATAGACTGGTCTGCCATCAGCCCACATGCCCATGTATGGAGTAGGCCATCATGCAGTTAGCAGAAGAACAACATACTCAGATCTGCCAAGTGGTCGCGGACTTCCGGCGTGGCATGGAGATACGCGGCAACCTGAATCTGCGAGTCGCCAGACGGGTCACCCAGATTTTGCGTACCGGAATCCTGGGGCTGGGCACGATTACTGTCATCCTTGTAGTGATCCTCATCGCATTCAATGT
>JASFNS010000400.1:0-3053 GCA_050116915.1 Thiogranum sp.
GTGCCTGGTCCGGCGGCTACGTGCTGTACCGCTACAACCAGTCGCAGCCGCCGGACCAGGCACAGATCGAACGCTGTAATCAGCTGGTGAGCAAAATGCCCGAGGGTACGCAAGACGAGATCAACAAGAACATCAATACCTTTCTCGAGTGTCTAGGCAAGTAGCGTGGCACGGTGCCGGACGTTGTTTGTCCGACCGGGAATCCCAACACCCGTGGTGTCAACCTGATACCGTAGGCGGGAAAGTGTTGCGGGGCACCGGGTGTTGCAATACTGAAATGGTCGGGGCGGAGAGGATTTCAACCTCCTGAACGTCGCCTGAGCGTTAACCAAGATGGCCCAGATGCTCTCTCAATTTGCAGCAACCTCTGTACCTCAGGTTCTGACGACGTACAGTTTTTACAGGACAAAGCCCACTTCCGTGGGCGCTGCTCTCGGAATTGCCCCTTACCATGCCAGGGCATATCAGTAGCTCTTGTAGACGATCTCGACACGGCGGTTCTGCCGCCAGGCCGCCTCGCTGTGGCCTTCGGCTGCCGGCTTTTCCTCGCCGTAGCTGATGATGGTGACCTGCTCGGGCAGAACCCCCTGCAGCTCGAATGCACGCCGTATCGACGTGGCACGCCGTTCGCCCAGGGCAATGTTGTATTCCGGCGAACCGCGTTCGTCCGTGTTGCCCTCCAAGGTCACGCGTAGGCCCTCATTGGCGGCAAGGTAGGCCGCATGGTCCGAAATCAGCTGCCGGTCCTCGGCGAGGATCTCGCTGCTGTCGTAATCGAAGTGGATGACGCGCCGCGCCAGCGGAGTGTCGGAATCACCCAGGGAATATGCGCCGGAGGTCTCGACACCGGCCGCTCCGGCGGAGACCGCGCCATCCTCCGTCACCATGCTCTGACCCTCGACGGCTGTCCCCGCGGACGTCGTACCGCCTGTGGAGCTGCAGGCAGCCAGTAGGGCCAGCGGCAGTGCGACGATGAAACCGTGTAACTGTACTCTCATAGCATTTCTCCCTGGTGTGAAACAACAGTCAGCCCATTGTCCTGCTTATTGGTTGACCGGGAAACGATGGCACCGGACCATATCGATAGTCATTGACACGGTGTATTTTGCGCTATCCGAATGTATTACCGGTAAGCACTGCGTCACAAAATTCCAGGTGCTGTTCGCGAAGAACAGGGCCGGCAACATCCCATTGTCCGGTCTGCCTGTGCGCTTGGGGTTGGTTTTCTGCTTCACTCCGTCTCCCTTGGTACCGCCGGCGATGTCAATGGCGGTGGGCAGCCAGCCCAGTGCCGAGAAAATCTGCTCCTTGAGCGCGCCCGGCTCGATATGAGCGGACCAGCGCTCGAACAGCGGCACGCGATGTATCCCTGTCGATCTGGAAGAGCTTCACAGGTTGGCTTGGGATCACAGTCGATTGTTAGACGAACTTGGCGACCTCTTCCTTAGTCATTCCTTTGTCTCCGTCGAAGATATAGAGGCTCCCGCCCTTGTCGAGGAAATCATGCAACAGCGATATGAGAAATGCTCGAGAACGCCTGAACGCTTGCGATGGATCTGTACCGTGCAGGTCCGATAACCCGTTAAATAGCCCGTCTGCTTTCACCGGACACGCCCATGTTTTGAAGCGATTGTCCTTGTATGGAACGCCGACAGCTACCGTAATATCCCTTCTTTCGCCGTCGCTGCGGATAGCGGATAGCGTTTTCTCGGATACGTATTGCTTGCCAAGCATATGTTCTCCTCACCATTGACAGGACGAAATAGCGACCCGCTTTGTGTTCGAGCAGTATGTGGTTCTATTCATAGTACACACAGTCATTGGTTTTCCAGTACGGGAGACTGTTAAATCGAGAAAGCGTGAATCAGTTCCCCATTTTAATGTGATCCCTGTCGCTAGGCGCTTTCTGCGCGGTGCCGATGGATAAAGTGGGCTCGTACCAGAAATCCCGCTGTGCGCTCCTGGAGTCGGCGGCACCTTGAACGGTTGTCCGCCGGTCCTTCTCTTGGCGGGTATGCTGCTTAATGTTTGTCGAGGAGACGCCGTGAAAGACGGGAAGAAATGCCCAGCTTGTGGCGCAATTAACCAGCCAGGATCTTTCGGCTGTAAATCGTGTCTTTCAGACGTCGCATTTGCTGAAGTGCGGCAATATCCGGACTCCGATTTCGAAAGCCAACAGGACAAGATGCGCCGATCGACGCGTCTGGATCAGTCTGACGGTAGTAGAGAAAGAGCAATGCCGCTATGGCGTTTCTGCATGCATGGGATCTTGACTCGTCTGAAGCACGTGCTCAAAGACATCCGGCGAAGAAACGATAAGTGAATAGCGAAAGCTGGCTTGCCTCGAACCGGCGTCCGGGGCGCCCGCCCCCTGCTATTCCGATTCTTTACCTCAAGAATCGATGGCCGGAAGGATGAACCTCGCCGGCCGATGAACCATAGCCCCGCCTCGGCTCCTTTTGCACGTTCGACAACCAAACTGTGATGCCTGTCGCTAAGGGCCTTCTGTAGGGTACCGATAGCTACAGCGGACAGGGTCGATTAACCCTGCTTTGCGACCCGTCCAGCCGGTAGCACCTTGACTGGTTCGCTCACGGCCGGCGCTCGGCCCCGCTTCGGCGGGGCTGTTCTTTTCGGCGTTTTGAGACAGCTGCTAGCCGGCCGATAACTGCTCAAGACTGGTACGTATGAGAAGGACTCCTCCCGTTACAACCAGTCCAGCCGGCACCCCCGTACACCGGCGCCCGGGCTGTGGCGAATAAGCGGGCCGAAATAAGTATGGTAGCAGTCAATATTATTAACAACACAAAGACAGGTATGCGCCCGGTACGCTCCCCTGTCTGCCCGACCCGGCCTTCAGCCTCTGCGTGATTCGATGTTTTCATTGTTCGTTCGCCTGTCGCAGTCATGGTGGACCACCTAACCTCCTTGTCAACAAGCGTCTGAGCTGTAACGCCTGTGTCCTACAGCGATATATGGCCGGGATGCCGCAGGACGATCCGGTTAGCGTCGCATCCGTGCTGTGTGAGCAGCTGTCGTCAGCAGTGTCGTCG
>JASFNS010000401.1:0-3053 GCA_050116915.1 Thiogranum sp.
CCAGGGCCTGGGAAAAGCAGTTGCGTGGATGCATGTAAGCGCTCCCCTTGGTGCGTGCTGTCAGCACACTTTGACCTTGACCAGTTCTTCGCCCTGCGGATCGGTCAAATGGACCGCACAGGCGATACAGGGATCGAAGCTGTGGATGGTGCGCAGAATCTCCACTGGTTGCTTCACGTCGTAGAGCTGGTGGTTGTCCTGCAGGGCAGCTTCGTACGGTCCCGGCTGACCTTCCGCATCGCGCGGACCCGCATTCCATGTGCTGGGCACGACAGCCTGATAGTTGTCGATCTTGCCGTCCTTGATGACGATCCAGTGCGCCAGCGCACCGCGCGGCGCCTCCATGAAGCCAACGCCCTGTGCTTGTTGCGGCCACGTCGATATGTCCCACTGCGCCTCGTTGAACGTCTTGGTGTCGCCGGCCTTGATGTTGGCAACCAGGTTGTTATACCAGGTCTGCATGTTGTCGACGATGATGGCTGTTTCCAGCGTCCGGGCGGCGGTGCGTCCCAGTGTGGAGAACAGGGCGCGCACCGGAATGTCCAGTTTGTTGAGCGTCATATTGACCAGCTCCTGCGTCTGGGCATGTTTGGTGGCGTACAACATCAGTACCCGCGCCAGCGGACCCACTTCCATGGACTTGCCTTTCCAGCGAGGGGATTTGAGCCAGGAATAGGACTGTTCGACATTGAGCTGTTCGTAGGGCGGTGTCGGGCCAGTGTAGTTCAGGCTGGTTTCGCCCTGGTATGGGTGCAGCCCGGCGTCCTTACCGCCACTGTAGTCGTACCAGGAGTGCGCCACGTATTCCTGGATGTGGTCGGCGGCATTCATGTCGACTTCGTGCACGGTGCTCAGGTCGCGGTTGAGTATGACGCCCGCGGGAATCAGGTAGCTGCTCGGGTCATCCATGCCTTTTTCGGGGAAGTCGCCGTACGTGAGGAAATTGCCCGTGCCTTCGCCGCGCGTGCCCCAGTCCTTGTAAAAACTGGCGATGGCAAGCGTGTCCGGTACATAGACCTGATGCACAAAATCGCGCATGGTGTTGATGATTTCCTGAACCTGTGCCAGGCGCTTGGAGTTGATAGCGGAATCGGAATTCAGGTCAATCGGGCAAGGCACGCCGCCGACGACGAAGTTGGGGTGCGGGTTCTTGCCACCGAAAATGGTGTGCAGCCGGGCCACATCGCGCTGCCATGCCAGCGCCTCCAGATAGTGGGCTACCGCCATCAGGTTGGCTTCCGGTGGCAGTTTGTAGGCCGGATGTCCCCAGTAGCCTTTGGCGAAAATGCCGAGCTGTCCGGACTCAACGAAGTCCTTGAGTTTTTTCTTCATGTCGGCGAAGTAACCGGGCGAGGACTTCGAATAATTGCTGATGCTCTGTGCCAGATCCGAGGTCGCCTTGGGATCGGCATTCAGTGCGGAGACGACGTCGACCCAGTCGAGTGCGTGCAGGTGATAGAAGTGCATGACGTGGTCGTGCACATACTGTGCGGCGATCATCAGGTTGCGTATCAGCTGGGCATTGGGCGGAATCTTGTAATCCAGGGCGTTCTCCACCGCGCGCACCGAGGCGATGCCGTGAACCAGGGTGCATACGCCGCAGATGCGCTGGGCGAAAGCCCAGGCGTCGCGTGGGTCGCGGCCGCGCAGGATGATTTCGATGCCGCGCACCATGGTGCCGGAGGAATAAGCCTGCCCGATACTGTCGCCGTCCATCTGGGCCTCGATGCGCAGGTGGCCCTCGATACGGGTAATGGGGTCTACAACGACGCGTTCATTCATGTTCAGTTCCTGTGTTGGGGACGGTCTATGCTAGTCCGCCAGGTGATCAGCGATGGTCTCGGTCAGGCTCAGGATAGGCAGGTCCATATGGTAAGCCTCCAAGCCGTCTTCCATTTGAATGCGGCAGTTTGAGCACGCTGACACCAGGCCGTCGACCTTGATCTGGTCCAGCTGGCTTTTCTTGCGCTGAAACGCCTTGATGCGTAGCTCATCAGCGCGCTCGTTGCTGCTCACGCCACCGCCTGCGCCGCAACACCAGTTCATCTGACCGCTTTCGGGCATTTCCACGAAGCTATTCACAAGCTCTTTGAGCAAATGGCGCGGCTGCTCCAGTATACCGCCGCGACGGGCGATCTGGCAGGGGTCGTGAAAGGTCAGGCTGCCCTTCACCTTGTCCTTGAGCTTCAATCGGCCCTGCTGGCGGAGGTCATCGAGCAGCTCAAGGATGTGAATCACCTTGAACGGGAAAGGTTTGCCGACGAGGTTGGGGCCTTCCCAGCGGATCGCCATATAGGCATGACCGCATTCGGGGCTGATAACGTTCTTGACTTTGAGCTTTGCGGCGGCGTCGACGATGCGTTGTACCAGCTCTGCCGCAATATCGGAAACGCCGATCTGAATGCCGCTGTTTGTCGCTTCGAAAGCCTCGCTCGAGATGGTCCAGGTGATTCCCGCCTTGTGGAAGATCTTGGCCACTGCACCGATAAATTCCGGGAAGTTCATGATCTCCATTGAAGACAGCAGCAGCATGTAGTCTGCATTCTCGACGTCTACCGGAATTTTCAGACCGGTATCTTGTTCGACGTGTTGGATCTGCGCCTGCAGGGCCGGCAGTTTGACGCCCATGGGGCTGCCGATGGTAACAGCGCGGCGCGTGGCACCTACCAGCCCGGGCGGGGCATGACCGGCCACAGCCATGCCTTCGCGCAGCTTACGAATCATATAGGTCAGGTCATTGCCCACCGGACAGACCATGGAACAGCGGCCGCACAGGGTGCAGCTGTCGTATACCAGCGTTTCCCACTCAGTGAGATCCTCGTCGGTGAGCGGTTTGGCGATGCCCAGCGACCTGGCGAGCTTGCCCCAGAAGGTGTATTCCTGTTCCCACACCTTGCGCAGCGGATCGAGCTTGTGGATCGGCGTGTATTTGGGGTCGCCGGTCTCGGTAAAGAACAGGCAGGCTTCGGCGCACATGCCGCAGTGAACGCAGCTGCTGAAGAAAGCCGCCACGGGTGCGTCGATTTCTTCCTTGAGAGCGTTGTAGCCGCGCT
>JASFNS010000402.1:0-3046 GCA_050116915.1 Thiogranum sp.
CGACAACTGGAACCAGTACCTGCCGAAATTCGTCAAAGTCATGCCGGTCGATTATCGTCGTGCCCTGGAGGAAATGAAGCAGGCACAATCCCGACGACTGGCGGCTGCGGCAAGCGGCTAAGCGCACTTTCCCGACCCTGCGAGGGCAGCGATTGCGCCGGCCCGACCGGGCAGATCGGCGCTGACGGTTAAACACAGACACAAGCAAACTGAACGAAAAACTATGGGCAAACCAACCGGATTCATGGAATACCCGCGGCACGACCGCGGCTACAAACCCGTTGAAGAACGCGTCAGACACTTCAGGGAATTTGTTGTTCCTCTCAATGAACAGCAACTTAGCACGCAGGGCGCGCGCTGCATGGACTGCGGCATTCCGTTCTGTCACCAGGGCTGCCCCGTCAACAACCTCATCCCGGACTGGAACGACCTGGTGTGGAAAGGCGAGTGGCGGCGCGCGATCAGCGTGCTGCACTCGACCAACAACTTCCCCGAGTTCACCGGGCGGATCTGCCCGGCACCCTGCCAGGAATCCTGCACGCTCAACCTGCAGGATGAGCCCGTTACCATCAAGACCATCGAGTGCGCCATCGTCGACAAGGCCTGGGAGAACGGCTGGATTACGCCGCAGATCGCCGCACACAAGACCGGCAAACAAGTCGCTGTCGTGGGTTCGGGCCCGGCGGGCATGGCCTGTGCACAGCAACTCGCGCGTGCCGGTCACGATGTGACCTTGTTCGAAAAGAGCGACCGCATCGGCGGACTGCTGCGCTACGGTATTCCCGACTTCAAGATGGAAAAGCACTTTATCGACCGCCGTGTAGAGCAGATGCAGGCCGAAGGCGTTAGCTTCAGAACCTCCAGCCACGTCGGTGCCGACATCAGCACACAGGAGCTGCTGCAGACTTTCGACGCGATCGCCCTGACCGGCGGATCCGAGCAACCGCGTGATCTGCCGGTCCCGGGCCGCGATCTGGACGGCGTACATTTCGCGATGGACTTCCTGCCGCAACAGAACAAGCGCGTTGCCGGCGATACCATTGCGCCCGAGTCGGCCATCACCGCAACCGGCAAGCACGTTATCGTTATCGGCGGCGGCGACACCGGCTCCGACTGTATCGGCACGTCTATCCGACAGGGCTGTGAATCGGTCACACAGCTGGAGATACTCCCCCGGCCGCCGGAAAAGGAAGACAAGGGCCTCACCTGGCCGCTGTGGCCCAACAAGCTGCGCACCTCCTCGTCGCAGGAGGAAGGCGCCAGTCGCGACTGGTGTGTGGCCACCAAGGCGTTCCTCGGCGACAACGGCAAGCTGAAAAAGATTCGCTGTGTGCGCCTCGATTGGGCCAGGGACGGCAACGGCGCCTGGCAGATGAACGAGATCGAAGGCAGCGAGTTCGAACTCGACGCCGATCTGGTGCTGCTGGCGATGGGTTTCGTGCACCCGGTACAGGAAGGCCTGCTGAATGAGCTGGGCGTCGCCTACGACAACCGCGGCAACGTCAAGGGCGACACCGAGGGCGCTGGCGCCTACAAAACCTCGGTCGACAAGGTCTTCGCCGCGGGCGATATGCGCCGCGGCCAGTCCCTGGTGGTATGGGCGATTCGCGAAGGACGCCAGTGCGCACGGGCCATTGACGAGTACCTGATGGGTTGCTCCGAACTGCCGCGCTAGTCGGCGATTTCAACGACGGGATCACATCGCGAACGCCAACGACACCCGGGGCGCGGCGGTGATCCGCGAACAGTGGTTTTCAGCGCTCCAGGCAACGCTTATGGCATCCGCCGGAGCAAGCGGGTTTAATACAACCTCATGACCGAACTCAAAAACGACCGATTCCTGCGCGCCCTGCTGCGCCAGCCCGTGGACGTTACCCCCGTGTGGATGATGCGTCAGGCGGGCCGCTACCTGCCCGAGTATCGTGAAACGCGCAAAAAGGCCGGCAGCTTCATGGATCTGTGCACCAACCCCGACCTGGCCTGCGAAGTCACCCTGCAACCGCTGGAGCGTTTCCCGCTGGATGCGGCCATCCTGTTTTCCGACATCCTTACCATCCCCGACGCCATGGGTCTGGGACTGTACTTCGAAGAAGGCGAAGGACCGCGTTTCAAGACGCCCTTACGCAACGAAAAGCAGATCATGGCCCTGGGCGTACCCGATCCGGAACAGGAACTGCGCTATGTCATGGACGCGGTGCGCACCATTCGCCACGAGCTCCACGCCCGCGTCCCGCTGATCGGTTTTTCCGGCAGCCCCTGGACCCTGGCCACCTACATGGTCGAGGGCGGATCGAGCAAGGGCTTCCACACCATCAAGGCGATGATGTATGAACGCCCGGAACTGCTCGACCGCTTGCTGGAAACCGTCGACGCGGCGGTTACCCTCTATCTCAATGCGCAGATAGAAGCCGGTGCCCAGGCAGTGATGATTTTCGACACCTGGGGGGGCGCACTGACACCGCGCGACTACTGCCATTTCTCGCTGAAGCCCATGGAACGCATTATCAGATCGCTGAAGCGGGAAAACGAGGGAAGGAAAGTGCCGGTGATCCTGTTTACCAAGAACGGCGGCCAGTGGCTCGAAGCCATGACCGACACCGGCGCCGACGCCCTCGGCCTGGACTGGACGACCGACCTGGGCGATGCACGCCGCCGGGTCGGCGGCCAGGTCGCCTTACAGGGCAATCTGGATCCCTCGGTGCTATACGCCTCGCCACCGCATATCCGCGAACAGGTCGCTCGCGTGCTGGCCAGCTTCGGACAGGGCAACGGCCACGTCTTCAACCTGGGACACGGCATTCACCCGGACGTGAACCCGGAACACGCCGGCGCCATGGTCGAGGCTGTGCACGAACTCAGCAAACCCTATCACGAGTAGCGCGAACCGCCGGTTTCGCACCCTCGCTTACATCAGACTGCAGAAGTTGCAGTAGACCTCAAAGCCGTACGGTGCCGTACGAACCGCCGTTTACATCGGCCCCCAAATTTACAATACACACCAAATTTACATCAGATCCCGAAGCCGTGCGTTGGCGGGAGAGGGTTT
>JASFNS010000403.1:0-3043 GCA_050116915.1 Thiogranum sp.
CACCCCGCCCTTGAACTTGAGCTCGAACAGGCGCAGTGATTCGGCCCGCGTCGCCAGCGTATCCCGCGATACCTCGAGCTGGCGGTCGAACTGACGCAGCGTGATATAGGTGTTGGCGACCGCCGAGACCAGGCTGAGGATCACCGTACGCCGGTTTTCGTCCTGCGCCAGCAGCTCGGCGCGAGAAGCTTCGGTGGCGCGGCGGATCCGGCCCCACAGGTCGATCTCCCAGCCGGCGCTGAGCGTGGCGCTGTAATCGTTGTAGCTGCGGTCGCTTCCCGTGGGAACGCCGCCGAAAGCTTCACGCGAGGCCCGGTTGCGGCTCGCCTGACCGTTGTAGCCGATCTGCGGATAGAACCCGGAGCGGGCGATATCCACCCGGGCGGCGAATTCCACGATGCGGGCGGCGGCTATGCGCACGTCTTTATTTTCCCGCAGCGCGGTGTCGATCAATTGATCCAGTACCGGGTCGGCGAACTGTTCCCACCAGCGGGTATTGGCAACAGCGGCCGCGGCCGTATAGTCCACCCGCCACTTCTGCGGACTGTCGACCTGCGGACGCACATAGTCAGGGCCCACCGTGCAACCGAACAGAGCGGACAGCACGAGCGACAAAGCTACACTGCGCACCATATTATTCATGGGGTTTTTCACCCGGAGCCTGGGGCGCCTGCGGCTGCAGGGCACCACCGCTCGATGCGTCCGATGCCTCGCTGTCCGATGCCTTGTCAGCTGAGCCTTTCGCGCCCAATTTCTCCAGCACCAGGAAAAACATCGGCACGAAGAAGATGGCGATGGCGGTGGCGCCCAGCATGCCGCCGATGACGCCGGTGCCGATGGAGTGACGGCTGTTGGCCGAAGCGCCGGTGGCGATGGCGAGCGGCACCACGCCGAGGATGAACGCAAACGAAGTCATGACGATCGGACGGAAGCGCAGCCTCGCGGCTTCAACAGCCGAGTCATACAGCGACTTGCCGCCGTGATGCAGCTCCACCGCGAACTCGACAATGAGAATGGCGTTCTTGGCCGCCAGCGCGATCAGGGTGAGCAGGCCGATTTGGAAGTAGACATCGTTCGGAATGCCGCGCAGCACGATCGCCAGCAGCGCGCCCAGCAGCGCGAAAGGCACCGCCATGATGACGCCGAACGGCAGCGTCCAGCTCTCGTACTGCGCGGCGAGGATCAGGAAGACGAAGATCAGTCCGAAGATGAAGGCAATCGCTGACGTGCCGCCCGCCTGTTTCTCCTCGCGTGCCTCGCCAGCCCAGGCGAAACCGTAATCGCCTGGCAATACCTCACTGGCAATCTGTTCCATGACGGTCAGTGCCTGGCCGGAACTCACGCCCGGTGCTGGCCCGCCGGTGATCTTGGCCGCCGGGTAGTTGTTGAAGCGCGTGACGATGTCGGGACCGGTCGACCAGCGGGTGCGGACCACTGACGACAACGGCACCATGTCGCCGTTTTTATTGCGCACATAGATCTGGTCGATATCGCGCGGTTCCAGCCGGTAGTCGGGTTCGGCCTGCAGGATGACCTGCCAGAGGCGCGAATTCTTGGGGAACTGGTTGACGTACAGCGAGCCGAACAGGGTCTGCAGCGTGTCGTATACATCCGAGACCGGCACGCCCAGGTTTTCCGTCTTGGTGCGATCCAGGTCGGTGAGCAGCTGGCGGTTTTCGGCGCTGATCGTGGCGCTGACACGCGCCAGCTGGGGGCTCTGTCTGGCCTTGGCGACGATCTGCTGCACCTGGCTGGCAAGCTGTGCGTAACTGCCGCTACCGCGCTGCTGCACCCACATCTCGAAACCAGCCGTCACCCCAAGCCCCGGAATGGCCGGCGGGTTGAGCGGGATCACCAGTCCGTCCTTGATGCCGGCATAGTCTTTCGCCGCGGCCTGGATAAGCGCAGGCGCGGACAACGCCGGCTCCTTGCGTTGGTCAAAATCCTTCAGTGACACGAACAGCAGACCGCGGTTGGTCTTGTTCTGCTGGTCGATCAGGCTGTAGCCGTCGACCTGGGTGACGTTGGCTACCGCCGGGTTCTGCATCATGAACTGCGCGGCCTGTCCGCCCACCGCTTCGGTGCGATCCAGGCTGGCGGCGTCCGGCAGCATGTAGGGGACAAACAGGTAACCCTGGTCTTCCTGGGGCACGAATGCGCCTGGCCACACCGAGAACAGCCAGCCCGCTGCAACGACCACTGCGGCGAAGGCGCCGAAGGCCAGCAGCGTGTGGTGCATGATCCAGCGCGCGCCGGCGACATAGCCATTGGTCACGCGTTCCAGGGTGTTCTCGAACCACCTGAAGAAGCCACGCTTTTCGCCGTGTCCGGGCTTGATCAGGATGGCGGCCAGCGCCGGCGACAGGGTCAGCGCCACCAGTCCGGAGAACACCACCGAAATGGCGATGGTCACCGCGAACTGCTTGTACAGTTGCCCGGTCATGCCGCCGAGGAAAGCCACCGGGATGAACACCGCGTTCAACACCAGTACGATCGCAATCAGTGCTCCGGACACCTCGGTCATGGCGCGCTTGGCGGCCTCCTTGGGCGAGAGGCCGAACTGGGTCATGTTGCGCTCGGTGTTCTCTATCACCACGATGGCATCGTCCACCACGATGCCGATCGCGAGGATCATGCCGAACAGGGTGAGCATGTTGACCGAGAAGCCGAACGCCAGCATGCCGATCATGGCGCCGAGGATCGACACCGGGACCGCCAGCGTGGGAATGATGGTCAGGCGCAGACTCTGCAGGAACACGAACACCACCAGCACCACCAGCACCACGGCTTCGAAGAAAGTGTGCACCACTTCGTCGATGGAGGCCTTGACGAACTTGGTGGTGTCCAGCGCCACATCGTAGGTCAGCCCGTCGGGGAAGCTCTTGGACAGGTTATCCAGCGTGGCATAGACCTGCTTGGCCACCTCCAGCGCGTTGGCGCCCGGCTGCTGGTACACCACGATCAGGGTGGCGTTCTTGCCCTGGTACTTGGAGCGGATGGAGTAGTCCTTGCGGCCAAGGTCGGCGCGGCCGACGTTCTTGAT
>JASFNS010000404.1:0-3041 GCA_050116915.1 Thiogranum sp.
ACGTCGCCGGACTGGTAGAAACCAATGGCCTCGGACGGGTTGTTCACTGTGGAGTTGACGTGGTTGCCGGCCAGCTGCTTGGCGACATCACCACCGCCCTTGAAGGGCACATACTTCATATCCAGCCCGTAGGTCTTGTTCAGAAAGGCCGTGAGCAGTTCGTCTTCCTGGCCCCTTCCGGTACCGGCCATGGACCAGTTGCGACCCGCCTTCTTCGCCGCCGCCACGTACTCGTCGATGTTCTTGATCCCGCTATCCTTGTTAACCCAGAGAACAAAAGTATCCTCGGCCATGCGCGCGATGGGCGTGAAGGTCAGTGGATCGACGCCGAGAGCCGGCTGACGCAGAGGAGTGGTGTAGAAGCTGTTGAGGGTAACCATAATCGTGTGGTCATCCCCGGTCTTGCTCTTCATGTAAATCAGCGCTTCGGCACCGGAACCACCCGGCTTGTTGACTGGAATAAAGGGCTTGGGTGAAATGTGGTGCTTCTGGATCACCGTCTGCATCAGGCGAGCCATCTTGTCGGCACCGCCGCCGGGACCGGCCATGATGACGAATTCGACGGGCTTCTTCGGCGTCCAGGCCTCGGCTTTAGCCACGGAGATGTTGGTGACAATGCTCGCCGCGGCAATCAGTGCCGCAGAAAACATTGCCAGCTTGCTTGTTTTCGCTGTCATCTAGTCGTCCTCCTAAGTGGATTTACAAACCCTTGTCGTAGCGGGGTTCACGCCGTTCCCCATGCGGCAGGTATCGTAGGGCGTCCTTTTTCAATCCTGGTGTTTGGTATACAGAATACCAAGTAACACGAATAATAGCCCTATCGAAAAATTTATCAAGGGCATTTCGAGAAAAATTTTATGCCGTTAAAACGATACAACAGGTGCTCTGCGGAAAGCATGTTACACATTGTTTTCTAACGTAAAACGCTTGCACCAGCAGCTCGAGACAGAGGCCTGCGCGTGGCGCGAAGCATCACACCGAGCGCGGTTACACGCCCGCGCAAAAAAATGCCGGTCACCCTGCGTGACCGGCAAAATACCCACAGAGGAGGAGAATCTGCGGGAGGGGGGAACAACATTTGGCTGCTTCATGCGAACACCGGGCGGGGCGGAGCGGCGGTCATACCGCCTCCACCCTGGCCGCGCAGAACTTGAACTCGGGGATCTTGCCGAACGGGTCGAGCGCCTGGTTGGTCAGCACGTTCGCCGGTGCCTCCGCGTAGCAGAAGGGAATGAACACCATGCCACTGGGCACGGCACCGTCAGCCCTTGCTCGCAGTTCCAGGATCCCCCGGCGGGTCGATACCCTGATCATGGCCCCGGGGGCAATGCTCATCCGCGACATGTCCTCAGGCGACAGCGTGGCGACCGCTTCGGGCTCCAGCTCGTCGAGCACGCTGGATCGTCGGGTCATGGCCCCGGTATGCCAGTGTTCGAGCTGGCGCCCGGTCGTCAGAATCATGGGAAAGGATTCATCGGGCAGCTCATCCGGCGGAACGATACTGGCCGGTACCAGCTTGCCGCGGCCAGTCGGCGTGGGGAAGCCGTCGCTGAAAACGATCTCGTCACCAGGCTGGTCAGGGGCCTTGCAGGGGTAGGTGACGGACTCCTCCGCGGACACACGTTCCCAGCTGATATTGTTCAGGGACGGCATCACGCTTGCCATTTCGGCATAGACCTCGGCGGGATCGGCAAAGCTCCAATCGCAACCTATCCGCCTGGCGAGCTCGTTGGTGATCCACCAGTCCTGGCGGGCGTCTCCCGGCAGCTCCACAGCCTTTCGCCCTCGCTGGACCTGGCGATTGGTGTTGGTCACGGTGCCCTCCTTCTCCGGCCAGGCGGACGCGGGCAGCACCACGTCGGCGTGGAAGGCGGTCTCCGTCAGGAAGATATCCTGAATCACCAGATGCTCCAGTTTGGCCAGCGCATCCCGCGCATGCTGTACGTTGGGGTCGGACATGGCCGGGTTTTCGCCCATGATGTACATGCCCTTCAGCTTGCCGGCGTGAATCGCCTCCATGGTTTCCACCACGGTCAGCCCCTTCTGCGGGTCCAGAGGCGTTCCCCAGACATCCTCGAAGTGCTGACGGATGTCGCCGTTCTCCACGAACTGGTAGTCCGGGTACATCATGGGGATCAACCCCGCATCCGAGGCGCCCTGAACGTTATTCTGGCCGCGCAGGGGATGCAGGCCGGTGCCGGGCCGACCGACCTGGCCGGTTATCAGGGCGAGCGCGATCAGGCAGCGGCAGTTGTCCGTGCCGTGGATGTGCTGGGAGACGCCCATACCCCAGAAAATGATGGCCGCTCTGGCGGTCGCGTACTTGCGCGCCACTGTGCGCAGGGTCTCGGCGTCGATGCCGCAAATGGGCGCCATGGTCTCCGGCGTGAACGCCTGGATGTGCGCCTTGAAGTTCTCGAAACCCTCGGTATGGGCATCGACGTAGGACTGATCGTAAAGCTTCTCGGACACGATCACATGCAGCATGGCATTGAGCAGAGCGACATCGCTGCCGGGCTTGAACTGCAGCATATGCGTGGCATGCCGTTTGAGCGCCATACCCCGCGGGTCCATGACAATCAGGGTACCGGTCTTCGCCGCCTGCTTGAAATAGGTTGCCGCAACGGGGTGGTTCTCGGTCGGGTTGGCACCGATCACCATCACGACATCCGCATCCTTGACGGCGCCAAAGGGCGCGCTCACCGCGCCGGAACCGACGCCTTCGAGGAGCGCGGCCACCGAGGAGGCATGACACAGGCGCGTGCAGTGGTCCACGTTGTTGGTGCCGAAGCCGGTACGCACCAGCTTCTGGAACAGGTAGGCCTCTTCATTCGAACACTTGGCCGAACCGAAACCCGACAGTGCGTTACCGCCATCACGGTCACGAATCGCCTTGAGGCCGCTGGCTGCCCTGTCCAGCGCCTCTTCCCAACTCGCCTCGCGGAAATGCGTCAACGGGTTCTTGGGGTCGAGATCCAGGTCCCCGCGTTTGGGCGCATCATCGCGCCGGATCAGGGGCCTGGTCAGCCGCTGCGGGCTGT
>JASFNS010000405.1:0-3035 GCA_050116915.1 Thiogranum sp.
GGCGATATCACCTTCACGCCGCGCCGCCAGCAGGTCGAAAAACACCTTGCCAGAACACAGCACCACGCGGCGCACCATGCCGGGTTCAATCGAATCGATCTCGGGTTGTACCACCGCCAGCGCCCCGTCGGTGAATGCCGCCAGCGTGGACTTGGACAGGGGGTGACGCAACAGGCTCTTCGGTGTCATGACCACCAGCGGGCGCCGGAATGGACGCTGAATCTGGTCGCGCAACAAATGGAACAACTGCGCCGGCGTGGTCGGCACCCAGACGCGCATATTCAGTTCGGCGCACAATTGCAGAAAGCGCTCCAGGCGCGCCGACGAATGCTCGGGGCCAAGCCCTTCGAAGCCGTGGGGCAGAAACAGCGTGAGCTGGCAAAGGCGACCCCACTTCAGATAGCCACTGGAAATGAACTGGTCGACGACGACCTGCGCACAGTTGGCGAAATCGCCGAACTGCGCCTCCCAGATGACCAGCGTTTCGGGACTGGAGGTCGCGTAGCCATACTCGAAGGCCAGTACCGCCAGTTCGGACAACAGGGAGTTGATGACTTCAAAGCGCGGCTGGTCCGGGAACAGGTGCTGCAGTGGCACGTGACTGCGCGGTTCTTCCTGGTGGTGCAACACAGCGTGCCGGTGTGCGAACGTGCCGCGCCCCGAGTCCTGCCCGGACAGGCGCACGGCATAGCCCTGTTCCAGCAAACTGGCATAGGCGAGCGTCTCGGCCATACCCCAGTCCAGCGGCTGGGTGCCGTCGAGCATCTGCCGGCGCGCCTCGAGGACCTTTTGCACACCCGGGTGAACGACGAAGCCCTCGGGCGCCTCGGTGGCCCGGGCACCGAGCCGCGCCAGTGTGTCCAGCGGTACGCGGGTTTCGACATGGGCGCCGGGTGTCGCCGACAGGTAGCGTTCCCAGTGCGCTGCGTAACCGGTGCGTGAACCGTTAAGGAATTCACGCACCACCACCTTGCCCTCCGCCAGTGAGCCGAGATAGTGCTCGACCATGGCGTCGGCGTCGCCTGCGGCAATCACGCCGTCGCGCTCCAGGCGCTCTGCGTACAGCGCGCGGGTGGTTGGCATGGCGCGGATGCGCCGATACATATCGGGCTGCGTCATCATCGGTTCGTCGGCTTCGTTGTGGCCGTGGCGACGGTAACAGACCAGGTCGATTACCACGTCGTTGTGGAATGTCATGCGGTAGTCCAGTGCGAGCCGGGTAACAAACAGCACAGCATCCGGATCGTCGCCGTTGACGTGAAAGATCGGGGCCTGAATGAGTTTCGCCACTTCCGTGCAATACAGCGTGGATCGCGCCTCCTGCGGGTGACTGGTGGTAAAGCCGATCTGGTTGTTCACCACCAGATGCACGCTGCCGCCGGTGCTGTAGCTCGGAATCTTGGACAGGTTGAGCGTCTCGGTGACCACGCCCTGCCCGATGAACGCCGCATCACCGTGGACCAGTACCGGGAGCACCCGGTTGACCGCATTCGCGCCCTGGCGATCCTGCCGTGCCCGGCAGCCACCCTCGACCACCGGCCCGACAATTTCCAGGTGCGAGGGATTAAAGGCCAGCGAGAGGTGCACCGGGCCGCCCGGGGTCTGAATGTTGGAGTAGAAACCCTGGTGGTATTTCACGTCACCGGAACCGGTGCGTTCGTCCATCGCGGCCTGGTCCTCGAATTCCGAAAACAGCTCTCCCGGCGCCTTGCCCAGCAGGTTGACCAGCACATTCAGGCGCCCGCGGTGGGCCATGCCGACGACGACATCGGTGATGCCCCGTCTGCCGCCGCCCTGCACCAGTTCATCCAGCATCGGTATCAGGGCATCCCCGCCCTCCAGCGAGAAGCGCTTCTGGCCCAGATAGCGCCGGTGCAGGTACCGCTCCAGACCTTCGGCCGCAGTCAGATCTCCGAGGATTTCCCGGCGCACACGGGGCGAATGCTGGCCCGCCCAGTCGCCCCGGGTCGACTCCAGCCGCTGTTCAATCCAGCGGCGTTCGTCCGACGCGGAGATATGCATATGCTCACAGGCCACGCTGCCGCAGTAAACGCGCTCGAGAATGTCGATGACCTCGCCCAGTGGCCGCGGCTTGACCGAATCGATGGACACCACCGAGACCGGTTGCGCCAGCGCCGCCTCGTCCAACCCGAAGTACTCCGTGCTCAACTCGGGTGGCCGGCGCCGCTCATGAAGCCTCAGCGGATCGGTCCGGGCCATCAGGTGACCGAGCATCCGGTATGCCATGATGATTCGCTCGGCGCCGGTGTGGGGATCCTGGGCCGGTGCCGTCAGCAGCGGTGCGCTGGCCGCGCCACCATGTTCAAAACCATAGAAGTAGTTTCGCCACTCGGGTGACACATTCTCGGGCGATTCTTTGAAGGCCTCGTAGAGCTGATCAATGTATTCGGCGTTGACCGCGCTCATCCCCGAGGAACGGCGCAGACTGCCAAGCGTTTTGTCCATAAATGCACCATACTTGTGCCAATGAATGTTACCAGCGTAGCAGCAGTGTACTCCGACTTGCCGCGATGGGGTTTGATGTATGGCAACAACCGATGGCCCCGACGCGCATATCACCAGGCACACCGTGCGAAGCGTCACGACGCTCTGTCCGGGTCGGGAAAACAGACAATGGTAGAGACATTATCCGGCGTCAAGCACCGCCGCCACTGACCCGAGGACGGAGATCCATGTCTAAGACACTGGTCGTGTGTGTTCTCGCCGGCTTGATCCTTGCCGTGGCGCCAATTGTCGAGGCTGGCGCAGGCGCTCCGGCGGCGCCCCGGATCGATCTGGGCGATATTCCGGGCCGCCCGGAGCCGCCCGAGTTCCCGTTCGAGCGCTTTGTTCGCACTCGCGGACTGACACAGCTGCAGTTTTCCAGCGACGATCGCTCGGTATATTTTGTCGACAACGACGGGCGGGTCGATAACGTGTTTGTCATGGACCTCGCCGACCATTCAATCCGCCAGGTGACACACTTCGACGAACCGGTCGCGAAATTCATGGTTGATCACAAGGGCCGCTTCCTG
>JASFNS010000406.1:0-3034 GCA_050116915.1 Thiogranum sp.
CGCGGCCATTGACACTGTTAAAACGGCAGGCTCGGTCAAGACCGCCGGTTCGTTCACGGTTACATTTAAAGGACCTGATGCATTCTGCACCTGGAGCGGCATGTCGCTGACGCCTACAGCGGCCCCTGGCGTGGCAGGCGTGGCAGGCGCGTCTGCCGGATGTACCAGCAGCGCCGCCCGGGTGTTTGACAAAGCATCCGACTCGCCGGCCGCCTGGAGTGTCAGGGGCGCCGCAGAGATTGTCAGAGCCGTTAAAACAATGCCCCAAACCCTCCTGCCGCCGCGTAAAAACGTTCTGCTCTTCTTAGACTTCTGAGTTCCCATACCCTATCCCGAAGGCGACTCTGGCAGGCTTCACATAGCCGGCCTTATTTTCGTGCCTTAATTGTAGACCACCCGCTTCTGGTTACCATGTTACTGGTTAAAGGTATACCCGGCCCGACAGACCCGCACACAGCGCGTCCCGCCACACGAAGCTCCGAAAAGTTAAGCAAAACATATACCAATCCATATCATATTGAATTTAAACAACTAAATAATCGCAACAAATCTAACTGTAAACTCTTCCGTCATCCATCTCTGCGTTATCTTGGGCAGACTATCATTTATTACTTATTTTTCATTCTGTTATACTACCCATTCGATTTCTTGGCGCCTGGACAATAATGACAATAAATCCGACAGATCCAAAACGACACCGTCCCGATTCTGAGAACGCCGTCATCATAGACGCGAAACTATGAGAAAGATATAGATCGTTGTTTATTTTATACAGCGTTGCTTTTACGCAACGAAAAAGGTGAGCGCGTTTCGGAATATCTGACAAACAGGCGACTGGCGCGGGATCGATCGACGCGACAGCTGAGCAATGCGGGGAGTGTCTGGTGCCCGGGGCCGGAATCGAACCGGCACGGTGTTGCCACCGAGGGATTTTAAGTCCCTTGCGTCTACCAATTTCGCCACCCGGGCGGGAAGAAATGGAGGCTGGGCCCGGAGTCGAACCGAGGTACACGGATTTGCAATCCGCTGCATAGCCACTCTGCCACCCAGCCGAAAAAAGGTACACCCAGAAGCGAAAAAACCCCGGGGGTGTTCAACCGAGGTTATTTCATCTGGGTCGGCATATTTTGGAGCGGGAAACGAGATTCGAACTCGCGACCCCAACCTTGGCAAGGTTGTGCTCTACCAACTGAGCTATTCCCGCGCTGATCGAGACCGGCTATTGTAGGGATGTGCGGCCCGCTGTCAATAGACTTGAGTCATCAGGATTTTTCCGACGCCGACAGGCTCGGCCACGCGGCCCTGAGGTAGATGACCATGGACCACAGGGTCAGGAGTGCGGCGATATACAACAGCAGCACACCAGCGTCATGCGTGGGGAAACCCCACAGGTCCTCGCGGTACAGCAGCAGCAACAGGGCGACCATCTGGGCGATGGTCTTTATTTTGCCGATGACCGACACCGCCACCCGGACGCGCTCGCCGATTTCCGCCATCCACTCGCGTAACGCCGAAATGGCGATTTCCCGCCCGACAATGACCGAGGCCGGTACCACGAACCACAGCGTGGGGTTGCTCTGCACCAGCATAATCAGGGCCACGGCGACGATAAGCTTGTCCGCCACCGGGTCGAGAAATGCACCAAACGGCGACACCTGCTCGAGGCGCCGGGCAAGATAACCGTCGATCCAGTCCGTGAGCGCCGCCAGACCGAAAACAGCGGTCGTCAGTAAATGGCTCCACGAAAACGGCAGGTAGTAGGTGACCATGAACACCGGGATCAGCGCGATCCTGAGAACGGTCAGAATATTCGGTATGGTCCAGCGCATGCGCCAGTAATCTCAGTTATCACCGTGAAAAATATCGTAAATCTGCTGTGCCAGCGCACGGCTGATGCCCGGCACCTTGCGCAGATCCTCCACCCCCGCGCGCGCCACCTCCTGCAGCCCGCCGAACTGCTTGAGCAGGCGCTGACGGCGCCGCGGGCCGATGCCGGGCACAGCCTCGAGCGGCGATACCGTGCGCGCTTTTGCCCGTCGCTGACGGTGCCCGGTGATCGCGAAGCGGTGCGCCTCGTCCCGAATCTGCTGGATCAGGTGCAACGCGGGGGACGCCGCATCCAGACCAAGGATACGATCCTGCGCCGGAATATGCAGCGTTTCCAGACCCGGCCTGCGGTCGGGCCCCTTGGCCACACCCACAATGAGCGTTTCTTCGACCTGGAGTTCTTCCAGCACTCGTCTCGCGACGCCCACCTGCCCCTTGCCTCCGTCTATGAACAGCACGTCCGGCAGACGCGCGTCGTCGGTTTTGAGGCGCGTATAGCGCCGCAACAGCGCCTGTTCCATGGCCGCGTAATCATCACCGGCGGCGATGTCGCTGATGTTGAAGCGGCGATAATCGGACTTGCGCGGCCCTTCAGCGTCAAACACCACGCACGAGGCCACCGTGCCCTCGCCCTGGGTATGGCTGATATCGAAACACTCCATGCGTTCAGGCGTTTCCTCGAGCTGCAGCACCTCCTGTAGCGTGAGCAGGCGCTGTCGCATGCCCGCCTGGCTGCCCAGGTGCGCGGCGAGCGCCTGTTCCGCATTGGCCACGCCCAATGCCAGCCAACGCGCCTTTTCTCCGCGCGCACCATGCTGCAAGCTCACTTTGCGCCCGGCACGGTCACTCAGCACTTCTTCCAGCAATTCGGCCTCCCGCAGCGCATAGTTGGTCAGCAGCTTGCCCGGTACCGGGTGTTCCAGGTAGTACTGAGCCACGAAAGCCGACAGTACATCCTCGGCTTCGCTGCCTTCCGGAATCCGGGGAAAGAACAGTTTGTTGCCCAGATTAATCCCGTGGCGGACAAAAAACACCTGCACGCAAGCCACGCCCGCCGACACCACGCAGGCCACGATATCCATGTCACCGGACTCACCGCTCACATACTGGCGCTCCCGAACACGGCTGATACTGGCGATCTGGTCGCGGTAAACAGCAGCAGCCTCGAAATCGAGCCGCTGCGCTGCGGCTTCCATGCGCTGCGCCA
>JASFNS010000407.1:0-3032 GCA_050116915.1 Thiogranum sp.
CCGTGCGTCGCCTCGAACAGCGCGACCTTGTCCGACAGGTTCGCCCCCGGCGCCATGCCGATACCGCCGACCTGTGCGGCCAGGGCGTCGGCAACAACGTCCTTGACGACAATCTCCTTGCCGTTATTCGGATTCCTGAACGAACACCAGGGTCCGCCGTCGATCTCAACCGCACCGAACTCCTCTTTCGCCAGCTCGTAACCCCAGTTTTTGAAGGCGCCTTCGGTGAACTTCATGATGTTCCCCTTGTGCACCAGGGTGACGGAGGAACGATCCTGGTCGATGGCGTACTGTAAGGCGCGCCGCACCAGCCGCCTGGTGCCGTCAGCAGACACCGGCTTGATACCGATGCCCGAAGTTTCCGGAAAGCGGATTTTGGTAACCCCCATTTCGTTCTGCAGGAAGTCGATGACTCTCTTCACCTCCGGCGTGCCCGCCTCCCACTCGATACCCGCATAGATGTCCTCGGAGTTTTCCCGGAATATCACCATGTCAGTTTTTTCCGGTTCCTTGAGCGGGCTGGGTGTGCCCTCGTAGTAGCGCACCGGCCGCTGGCAAAGGTACAGGTCCAGCTCCTGGCGCAGCGCCACGTTCAACGAACGGATCCCGCCGCCCACCGGTGTTATCAGGGGCCCTTGATTGCCACGCTGAAATCTCTGATCGCATCCAGGGTCTCGCCGGGCAGCCAGGTGTTCTCGCCATAGATGGCATTGGATTTTTCACCCGCATAGATTTCCATCCAGACAATACGCCGCTGGCCGCCGAAGGCCTTTTCGACGGCCGCGTCTACCACGTGACGCATCACCGGCGTGATATCCACACCAATGCCGTCACCCTCGATAAAGGGAACGATGGGCTGATCCGGAACGTTGAGCGACAAGTCGTCATTGACAGTGATTTTCTCGCCCTGGTCGGGCACAACAATCTTCTGATAACCCATGGAGTCTTCCTGGTTTGCTGAAAAAGATCGCGGGACTGTATCAAATCAGCGTGCCGATGGGCCGCAGACGGGAAAATTCAGCGACAAAAAAACCCCCGCGCCTGTGTGGTGCGGGGGTTGTCTGTCACAGACTGTGACTATCAGTTTTAGATTTCGCCGCCGGCCGCCTTGATCAGCGACTCTTCGATGGCGTTCGGTGCACACATGATGTTGAAGAACGTCGCACCGGTTTCGCTCTGGATCATCGGCAGGTGGGGGTAACTGATGGCAATGCGGAAACGCGCATACAGGGCATACACGTCGCCGTCCGATACCAGGATTTCATAAGGCAGGTGAGCCGTGGAACGGATATCGGCCTTGTCGACGCGGCTCATGATGTATTCGTCACCGCTGCAACCGCTGTCGTTCAGGGCAACACCGAAAACAGTCTCATCCTTGCCGGGAATATCGATGCGATAGACCTTGGTAGCACCGCCACGGCCCTCGGACAGACCTTTTTCAACCGCAGCGACGGCATCATCGTGGCTGTCATACGAGGCAAGCTCACTCGGATCGTCGAAATACTCCATACCGAACATGTAGTGATACTTGCGCAGGTCGTTCGCGGTCAACTGCTTGTCGCCGCTACCGTAGTCCTCTTTATCACCCAGCGCGGTCTTGAGACTGGCCAGCGCCGCCGATGCATCGGAGGTATCGTCGATACGGTAGGCGTTGGCGAGGTAGACCGGGTTGGTGTAGCTGACCTGGATGGTATCGCCCACCTTGGTCACCGAGACACGCTGGCCGGCTTCATAGCCACCGAACTCGGAACTGGCAGCGGCCTTCTTCAAACTGTCATTGGTGATGGCGATAACCACCGCCCCGTCGTAGGGCGAGTACGTACCGACCACATCGAACCCGGCGGCCTTCACCTTGTCCTTGACTTCATTGGCAACCGCCTGAATGTCGCCGGTGGTTTCATAGGCAAGCACGAACGGTTTCAGGACCTCGTCGGCAAAGGCATTGCCGATCGACAGCGCCAGTAAGGCACCCGAGATAAACATTTGCGTAACGACTTTGTGCATGATGACTCCTCCTCACGTTTAGTCGTGATATTTGGTGTGTCCAGAATCTGCGCGGGGCAATTCCAGCGTTATTATTATGGCCTTGGCACTCTGCCGGCTCTCCCGGCCAGAACGACAACTTGCCTGGAAAGCCGGAGGCGAACCCGCGCAAAGCGGTGCAGGTCATGGCGCTTACTTTATTTGACCTTGGGACAATGTCAAGTCTATGACGCCTGACTCCGGCATTTTTTTAGGTAACCACGCGAATTACAATAAATAACTAATTGTTTATACTTTAAATCACTAAACTATGGAGCACGTTGACAATATGGTGTGGAAACCCAGGGTGACAGTGGCCATCGTTGCCGAACAGAACGGACGTTACCTGATGGTCGAGGAAAACATCGACGGCCAGATCCGTTTCAACCAGCCGGCCGGACACCTCGAGGACAACGAAAGCCTGGTAGACGCCGCGGTCCGCGAGTGCCTCGAAGAAACCGCCTGGCAGTTCGAGCCGCAGGCACTGGTCGGCATCTACCGCTGGCGCAACGCCGGGCCCGGCGACACCTATCTGCGTGTGACCTTCGCAGGCAGGTGCACAAACCACCGGGCCGGACGCCCCCTGGACACCGGCATTGTCGCCGCCCACTGGCTGACCATCGAGGAGATACGCCAGCGCGAACCGCAGTTGCGCAGCCCGCTGGTTCTGGCGTCGGTGGCGGACTACCTGCAGGGCAAGCGTTACCCGCTCGATCTGCTGATCGACATCGAGGGAGCGGCTGTCGTTTGAGCACACGCGCGGTGATGGTCGGATTGTCCGGTGGCGTCGACTCGGCGGTGGCCGCCGCACTGCTGCTCGACCGGGGCTACCGGGTGGAAGCGCTGTTCATGAAGAACTGGGACGAAGACGATGAACCCGGACACTGTCCCGCGGAGCAGGACCTTGCCGATGCGCGCGCGGTTGCCGGGCTGCTGGGCATCAAGCTGCACACAGTGAGTTTTTCCAGTGAATACTGGGATCGCGTGTTCGCCTATTTTCTTGCCGAGTA
>JASFNS010000408.1:0-3031 GCA_050116915.1 Thiogranum sp.
GACGGCCGATTCGATCTGGTTGCCGGCAAGATCCGTGATGTTATTGACTTCCACCGAATAGCTGGTACCCACAGTCTGCGGCAACGTCGTCAGTAGCACTTGCGTGTTGTATTTGCTCAGTTCGGCGGCAAGTACTGTGAGATGCGCTACATCGGCTGCAGGACAAGGATCGATGTCTGTACGGCAATAGGTAATGGTGTAATTGGCGGGGTCGCCGGCGCTGGCGTCGACCGGCTCGCTGAACGTGACAATCATCGTAGTCAGGCTGGTAGAGGCCGCGCTGCGCACCTTGGGCCGGTCGGTATCGACTGGCGCAATCCCGAAAAAGGTACTGATATTGCGAGTGGGGTCGATACGCTTACCTTCCGGATCATCCGTTACGTTGGTGACTTTTATGCCATATTCGACAGATTCCTGGGGCGAGGTGGTCAGGATAACTGTGGTGGGATCCGCGCCAAGGGTCGCCGCGGTAATCTTCAGACCGCCAACGTCCCTGACCGGCGCGCTGTCATCAGCAGCCGCGATGCGGTAATACTCGATGGTTTGGGTATCCAGCGACATCTTCTCGCTGAAGGTGAGTAGTACAGAGGTATTGCTAAGCGATATAGCGGTCATGAGCACCGGCTCCGGCTGCGCGGATCCCGTGAAGGTGACGCTATCGGTACCGGTTGCGGCAGATGCAGTCCTGATGAAAAAGCCCTGCGAAGCGCTGGCCTGCTGACTGGGGGCCCCTGAAAGTTGGTACTGCACCACCTGTTGCGTTGCGGTGGTCAGGGTGACACTACGTCCGTCAGCGCTCGGCTCGGCATTCGTAACAGGCAGGCGCACCCCGCCCGGGCCGGTTATAACGTAGTTGGCTGCATCACTGGCACCAGGCCCCGCAGGTTCCGCGAATGTCGCCACGACATAGTGAGTACTGGCCGCTGTTGCACTGGCCAGGCTGGCTCCAATAGAGCCGGAGCTCTGCGCGCCAGATGTGCCGGAACCGGACGATCCCCCGCCGCAGCCGACGAGAAAGAGGGCGGCAAGTGAAACGATGGAGAACCATTTCGTCGAGCGGGATATCGGCGTGCGCATGTTAATACTGCCCCTTCCGACCTACGCGTGCTGCCGAGCTGGGTGTAAAACCAGCGCCGCCTGCGTAGCTGCGGATTATGTTGTTAGTTGTATGCAAGCCAGACCTGGACCTGACTCCCCTCTGCGCTCTACTAGACCAAAAGGGACCGCCGGGCGCTATGGGTCAAATGACCCAGACGGAAGGTTTGGCTCCGGAGAGCGGACGATCAAAGTCTGATCCGGGCGCGTCTGCCGCACCTAACGTAAATCTCGAACAGAGGTGGAACGGGCGCGGGGTGCCCTGTTATTTGAGCTGATCGACAGGAAGCGGCGTCAGGCCGGTTGGTTTGGAAACTTCAGCGACAGTTCTGTTTTGTTTCTGACATTCAGTTTCTTATAGATGCTG
Source organism: Thiogranum sp. (assembly GCA_050116915.1). Classification (GTDB taxonomy): domain Bacteria; phylum Pseudomonadota; class Gammaproteobacteria; order DSM-19610; family DSM-19610; genus Thiogranum. The sequence continues at coordinate 1,463 of JASFNS010000408.1, forward strand.
TTCACATGGTTGGTGACGGTAGAGGGGGATATCCCCAAGGTTTGTGCAATTTCCTTGTAGCCCTTGCCCTGCCGCAGATAGTACGCAATCGTGGTCTCCCGGGATGTCAGCTTGACGCCCGCAGATACTTTTTCGGCGTGCACGAAAGACATTTTGTGCTCCGGCTTTATTCGGACCATGATGCGCCCGCCAGTATAGACCGCCCCTCCCCGGCCGACCAGGGCAGAAAGTTCTTCGGGAAGAGCACATCCAGCCCATTGGGGCCACTCCTCCCTCAGCATCGCATCAAAATCGGGGCTGCGTGCGTGTATCACACCGTGGTGGTCTATGATAGCGGCAGGACCCCGTGAGTGCTGCGTCAGCAATGCGAAATTCAGATTGTTGTCATAAGCATCGACTATATGTGAAACCAGTTGACGTTTGGCATACTGTTCCTGACAACTGAATACCGGACTGGAATTTGAACGGTGAATGCGGATACAGGTAAATAGTCCGGCCTGTCCAAAGAAACCCGTGGTGGTCAGTGTATGCCCGCTCGCAGACTCGCCATCACAGACCCGATCCATGGCTGGGCCGTCCGCTTCCCCCTTCTGACCCCATGTCCGTAGGTGCTGCTGAAATTTCGGGTTCTGTGGCGCCACCGCAGATAAACCCTCCGCGCATTGAAGCAACGCGCGGCCGGCACGGCTATCGACGCGACCGTCGGATGGACGCGTGAAGTGTCTTGCCGGCGCGTGGGCACCGATCCCCGTCGCCCAGTCTGCAGAATCGAACGGCACGATCCGTTGCAAGGCATCAAAGCAACTATGTTTGAAATCCGAAATTGTCAGACTGCGGCTACTGCGGTAAATATCAGTGATATATCGCGATATATCTGAGGATGGACGAACAAAGTGTTGCTGTGATCGCCTGTCCAAAATGCTAAAGCCCCGTGATGTTCTTGATTTATTATGGAAAACGGATGTTAAGATGAGTGTACGGAATAACACCACAATCATCAAGAAATGGTTAGGGAGTGCGGACCAATGTGCTGTCAGCTCCGCATACCGGCGCACCCCGGGACCAGCCGTGGACCTTGAGTTTGTCAAGGGCAAGACCGCCGTTTCAAGGGGACAAACCCGGCACGGTTCAAAACCCGATAGGGCAAGCCGTCCATGAATGGTTGCAACTCGCGATATGACAAGGAGGACCTGCGCGCACAACTTCTGGAACTGTATACCCGCCTTGCACAGGAACCTGATGCAGACTTCGGCTGGGGGAAGGGGAAGGAAAATGCCCGCCTGCTGGGTTACGCCGAAGCCTGGCTAGTCCGCCTGCCGGATTGTGTCTGGGAGTCATCGGCCGCAGTCGGCAATCCATTCAACCTGGGACCGGTCCAGACCGGAGAAACCGTCGTCGATATCGGCTGTGGATCGGGTGCTGACGCCTGCATCGCCGCGTTGACAGTCGGCGGAGAAGGAAACGTTTTCGGGTTTGACTGTACACCTGCCATGATTGGCAAAGCCGCCCGAAATGCCATTGCTTCAGGTCTTGGACAAGTCGTGTTTCAGGAAGCCGAAATGACGCTTC
>JASFNS010000409.1:0-3027 GCA_050116915.1 Thiogranum sp.
CACGGCGCGCATTATCACACCGAGCAGTTTGCGAATCGCTTGCTTGACAGCGGATTGGTCGCCGGGCAGGGCACAGGCCTGCTGGTAGCCCCGGTCGAGCTCTTCCTTCAGTTCCAGTATGGTTTCGCTGGGCGTGTTCGGCTCGAGCGCAACCGCACGCTGGACCAGAGCCTGAAACTCCTGAATAAAACGGTCCATTTCCATTCCGTCTTCCATGCGTGCCGAGGCCAGCTCTTCGTTGCTGATCTCGCGCGCTGCGCGACTGAACAACGGATTGTCCCGCTTGCGCAGCAGGTGCGCTTCGCGCACGCCGGGGCGGGTGTCGATCGCCTTTCTCATAATGGATTCCTGCTGGTTTCGGCACTACGTTACTCGAAAACCGGCCGCCAAAACACGGATATAAAGCAGGGACGTACGGAATATTTGCCGGGCGAGGCGGGTCGCACGCCCTCGCGGGGACGGGAAACCCCGCCAGGAAGCGGTTCAGGAGGGGTATGACGCCGGCTGGATATCGTCGGTCGGGCGCGCGGCAGGCGCACTAGTCCAACCAGCGAATTTCCTTTGCAGTCCCGGTGCCGATACTGGCAGCGGACAACGATTTCGGCATGATCGCCTCGTGTGCGGACAGCGGTATACGGCCACCCATGATCTCGGCGCGGCGCTGTGGATACAACGGCTGACGTTCGGGCTCCGCGAAGCCTTCCGGGTAAAGCGGCTGGTTGGTAGCCGGATCGTATTTGTCAGTCGCGCCAACGGTGTGCAGAAATTCGTGGGCGATAACCACGTTGTTGCGCGACGCCATGGCAGGGCTGGCAAAGGCGTTGACCACGCCTATCATGCCCTTTTCTATACCCAGCGAATGTTGCAGGCGCTGCTGTCGCTTCGGATCGTGGTAGACGACAAACATCTGGATGTCCGGGGCGGGGCCGTCGAAATTGTCGTGCGTGAATGCCCAGTAGCGCAGCTTCAGGCTCCAGAGCATAATGGACAGGGTTGCAGCGTTTCTCGGCGGCATGGGCGGCACCCCCGGGACCTGCGGCGCCAGGCGTACGGTGACCGGATCGGCAATACCGACCCGGTAGCGCTGCGCCTGGTCGGAGAGAAACGTTTCGATACTGTCAAAAGCGTCCACGGTCAGACTGTCGATATACTGCTGCGTCGCCCGGCTGTCGTCGCCGTTGATGGGGTAGATGACCATCCACAGGCTGTCGTTCCAGTCGGTGGTGCGCACCCGGGTCAGCCAGGTGTTCATGGCCACGAAAAACAATATCAGCAACAGTATCGTTATGCGTAGATGTCTGAAAAATCGGCCCGACGCCATATCCCTTCCGCCAAGGTTTTCCCTGCCTGCTCACTATAGTGGTATCCGCGCGGATTTCTTGAGATTCCGTTAAACTTGGCGCATGCCCAGACCTCTGCTGCTCAGCGTGATCGAAATCGGCGGTTACCCGAATTTCACGCCCCTGTACAAGGAAGCCGGCTTCGAGGTGCGTGTCGAAACACGCATGCGCAAGGCGATGAGTACCATCAAGAAGGCCAAACCGCGGGTGATCGTGGCCGAGTTCAATTTTCAGTCGGATTTTCGCGACCGCACCAGTTCCCTGGAGTCGATGATGTCGGTGGTTGAACGCCTGCCCGACACCCGGGTCATCGTGTTCTATGAGAAGGAATACAGCCACCAGTTCGAACGCCTGCTGGCGGTGCACAGCTTCTATCGCACCTTTACATTTCCGGTGCCCGAGGACGAGCTTTCCGTCGCGCTGACTGCCGTCGCCACGGCATAGCCGCCCGTCAACGCACAAACAGGACCGGGCAGGTGAGTGCTTCCAGGCAGTGGTTGAGGCCCGCCTCGCGCAACAGCGGGTGCGCGGGGTCCGCAAGCAACACGGTGTTGTCACCGCTGGCGCGTATCGCGCGTGCCAGTGCCGGCAGGCCGCCTTCGCCCAGTCGAACAACGGTTGCCTGCTGACCGTACGCGGCGAGAATTTCGCCGGCCCGCCGCTCCAGCTCCGCCCCGGGCGTTGCGTTGTCGGCCAGTAACACGCGGATTTCCACGCCCGGATCGCGCGCCAGGTAACAGGCGGCGGCCAGCGCTCTGTCCGCTGCCGGCGACGCACTGAACAGTACGTTAATGGGGGCAGCCGAGCGCGCAGCGGCTGGCAAGCGGCTTTGCATCAGCGAGCGGGCATGGTAGAGGAGCGTCGGGCCACCGCGCAGACTGATGATATCGGCCTCAAAACTCGTGCTCAACGTTTCCACCGTGGCGTGACCACGCCACACCCGGAAGGAACACCCCACACCCATCGCCTGCGCAGCCTCCAGGAACATGCGTTCCGCCTGCCGTGCAAGCGCGCGAAGCTCGCGCTGCATCCCCTGGGTACTGATGCCTTCCTCGGCAAGCGACCAGGCCCTGACTTCGCGCAGGAACGGCAGGCCTGACAGGCGAATCAGGTTGATGTCCTCGACAAATACGCCCTCGAGCTCTGCACCAAGAAGCGCGGCGAGTCGCACAGCGACATCGAGCACCGATCGCGCGGATTCGCTACTGTCCAGCGTGACGACGATACGCCGGATGGCCGGTGGTTCGATGACCGGGGTCATGTCGGCGAGGGCTCCTGTGCGTCGGGTTCCCTGCCGCGATTGACGAAGGCGCGCATTGCTTCCGCGTAGCGTGCCAGCGTGTCTTCCACCCGGCGGTTCACACTGCCCTCCGGGAACACGCCGTTTTCGTCGCGCTCGCCGGCGGGCAGGCCGGTGAGCAGCTCGAGACCGTCATCGACACTGTCGATTGCGTAAACAGAGAACTTTCCAGCCTGCACGGCGGCGCGTACATCCTCGCGCAACATCAGGTGTTTGACGTTGATGCCGGGGATAACGACACCCTGGTCACCGCTCAGACCACGCCGTTGGCAGGCGTCGAAAAATCCCTCGATCTTTTCGTTGACACCGCCGATGGGCTGGATCTCGCCGTGCTGGTTGACCGAGCCGGTAACCGCCAGCGATTGGCGCAGCGGCACATCCGCCAGA
>JASFNS010000410.1:0-3023 GCA_050116915.1 Thiogranum sp.
TCGTTGTCCGTGAGGGTGTAGTTCAGGGTAACGACTTTGCGGGCTTCGATATGCATGGGCGGTCCTCGGCGCTTGGCGGAATAATGGGCAAGAGTGCGGCACCATACAGCAAAGGCGTTTCCAGGGGAATTGCCGAAAAAGCACTGTAATGCTGCCGATTTTCGGCTCAGTAGTTTAAGATATCGATTATATCCCGCATAATCAACTGCTTTTAGGACATCTGGAGCCTTTGTCGTGAAGTTCAGTATTGAGGAATTTCGTGCCTGGAAGAGCAAGAAGGTGACTCTCCTGGGCATGTCCGGCGTCGGCAAGACTTACTTGTCGAGCCTGCTGTGCGGCCACCACTGGTTCCATTACTCCGGGGACTACCGTATCGGCACCCGGTATCTGGACGAGTCGATTCTCGACCTGATCAAGCAGCAGGCCATGCAGGTGCCGTTCCTGCGCGATCTTTTGCGCCGCGACTGGATTTACATCCGCAACAATATCCGGGTTAACGACCTGGGGCCGGTGCTGAGTTTCGTCGGCAAACTGGGTAACCCCGAACTGGGCGGCGTCGCCCTCGAGGAGTTTTCCCGACGACAGGCGGAATATCGCGATGCCGAAATTGCCGCCATGCGCGACGTGCCCGAGTTTATCCGCAAGGCGCAGGAGATCTATGGTTACCAGCATTTCGTCAATGACGTCGGCGGCAGCGTCTGCGAGCTGGAAGATCCCTCGGTGATCGAACTGCTGATCCGGCACACGCTGATTCTCTACATCCAGGTGACCGACAAGGACGAGGAGCAGAAACTGATCGCACGTGCCCAGAGCGATCCCAAGCCGCTGTACTATCGCCCCACGTTCCTTAAAGAGCAGCTGGCAGCATACCTGGGAGAATACGGGCTCGAGTATGCCGCGGAAATGGATCCCGACGATTTCACCCGCTGGGTTTTCCCACGCCTGTTCCATTCGCGGATCCCGCGCTACGAGGCTATCGCCGGGCCGCACGGTTATACCGTGACTTCGCGTGAAGTGGCCCAGGTGCGCGACGAGGAGGATTTCCTCGAATTGCTGGAGACAGCCATTGATCGAACGGGTGTTTGAGCTATTGTAACGCCGTGCGCAGATCCGTCCCGCATGGCCTGCCGTAAGCGCGTCACGGCAAGCTCGCTCGCCGGATGCATGTACTGAAGGAAACATGAATGCCACTTGTTGCTCACAATGACCTGCCTGCCTTCGAGCGACTGCGTGCCGAGGGTATCCGTGTGCTGCCGTCAAACCGCGCCTCACAGCAGGATATCCGCGAACTGCATATCGGTCTGCTGAATATGATGCCCGACGCGGCGCTGGCGGCTACAGAGCGGCAGTTTTTCCGCTTGGTCGGCGAGAGCAACCCGATTGCGCAGTTCTACGTGCACCCGTTTACCCTGCCGGAACTGAAGCGCAGCGCCGAGGCGCGGGCGTACATCGATCAGTACTACGAGCCGGTGGAGAAGATCAAGGACGAGGGACTGGATGCGCTGATCGTCACCGGTGCCAATGTGGTCGGGCCGGAGCTGGCTACGCAGCCCTTCTGGGAACCCCTTGAGAGTGTGATCGGCTGGGCCATCGACAATGTCACCTCGGTACTGTGCTCCTGCCTGGCGACCCATGCGCTGCTGCAGTTTCGCTACGGTCAGCATCGCGTGCCGCGGGCGGAAAAGATCTGGGGCGTGTTTCCGCACCGGGTGGTGGACAAGACGCACCCGCTGGTCAACGATGTGAACACCCGCTTCGACGTGCCGCATTCACGCTGGAACGCGGTTACCCGCGACCAGTTCGACGCCGCGGGTGTGCGGGTGCTGGTGGAAAGCGAGGATGTCGGGGTGCACCTGGCGACCAGCGCCGACGGCCTGCGCATGGTGTTTTTCCAGGGGCACCCGGAATACGACACCGTTTCCCTGCTCAAGGAGTACAAACGTGAAGTGATGTTGTATGCCGCGGGCAAGCGGGGCGATTATCCGCCGTTCCCGCAAGGCTACTTCGGGGTCCGCGAGAAGGCCGTGCTGGACGAATACCGCGAGCGCCTGAAGGCCGCCCGCGCCGCCGGGCGAGACTTACCGGAGTTTCCCGAGTCGCTGGTCGCCACCAGGCTGGACAACACCTGGCACGATACCGCCGAGGCCGTGGTCGGAAACTGGATGGGCCTGGTGTACCAGGTGACCCACAGCGACCGCCGCATCCCCTTCATGGAAAGCGTCGACCCGGACGATCCGCTGGGGCTGCGCGGCGGCAGTCCGGACCAGGGCCGCTAGCAGGGCTGCGCGGCGGTCCTCAGAACTCGCCGCTGGCACCGCGTTTCATAATATCCAGCATGGTGTCCTTGACCTGTATGGCTTCTTTCTTGAGGTCCGGCGGCAGCGGCTTGCCGCCATAGATCATCATGTCCATGTTCAGTGTGTACAGCCACAACTTGCCCTGACCGTCTTCCACCAGGCTGATACGGCAGGGCAGGTAGGCGGAGAAAGCCTCGCTGAACTCGAACATGTGCGAGGCCGTCATCGGGTTGCAGAACATGTACAGCTTGATGTAGCGGGAAGGTTTGCCGCTGATGGCTTCGATCTCCTTGGACAGGGGTAGTTCGCCAACGTTCTTTATGTTGTGTTCGTTGGCGACAAAGCGCATGGTCTGCTCCACATCCGCCGTTGTCAGGCCGTCCTTGACCGGCACTTTCCAGACAGTCGCCTCGGCGCCGTTGCCTGTCTCCAGCAGGCGCTTGCCAATCTCGGCGTAGGTCGACGCTGCCTTTGGATCGAAACTGGCCAGGTTGGCGACCGACGACGGGCCGATTTTCACCACGGCGACGACCAGCAGCACGACGACCGCGAGACCGAGCAGGGCTAACAGGTTCCAGATCAGCTTCATGAGTATTTCCTCCTAACGGACAGATTCGTAGCCGCCGTCCAGGCCGCGTTTGCTGTAGACGATCTGCCACAGCTGATTGCGGCGGGCGCGAGCCGAACCGGCGGACGACAACAGGAAGTAGCGCCACATACGGTAGA
>JASFNS010000411.1:0-3021 GCA_050116915.1 Thiogranum sp.
CAATGCTGTGGCCCTGACCGAAATCGACGCCCATCTCGCTCAGCTGCTCGAAAATCTGCGGTGTTTCAACGAATTCCGCAATTGTCTGCACCCCGATGGCATGGGCGATTTCATTGATCGCGCGCACCATGGCGGCGTCCATATGGTCAGCAACCATATCCCGCACCACGCCGCCGTCGATCTTGATATAGTCGATCTGCAGATTTTTCAGATAACCGAACGCGCTCAGGCCGCTGCCGAAATCGTCCAGCGCGAACCGGCAGCCCATGCCGCGCAGGCGTTTGACCACGCCACCCAGCGGCCGCAGATTCGATATGGCCGAGGTTTCGGTAACTTCGAAGCAGAGCCTTTCCGGGGCGAGGCTGCTGGCTTCGAGCCGGCCGGCGAGATAGTCGACGAACTGCGGGATGCACAGTGATCTGGCGCTGAGATTGATCAGGAATACCCCGTTTTTCGGCACCCGGGTGCTGTCGTCGAGCAGGCGCATCGCCGTATCCACCACCCAGGTGTCGATGTCGGCAATCAGGTTGTAGCGTTCGGCCGCCGGCAGGAAAGCCATGGGCAGTACCTCGTTACCCATCGGATCGCGCATGCGCAACAACAGCTCGTAGTGGCTCGGCTGACCGGCACTGATGCCGTTGAGCGGTACGATCGGCTGGTAGAGCAGGTAAAAACGTCCCTGGTCGAGCGTATCGCGGATGACCGAGACCCAGTTCATTTCCCCGCGCCGCTCGGCCATCTCCGCGTCACTGGGTTCGTACAGATGCACACGGTTGCGACCACCATCCTTGGCGGCGTAACAGGCTATATCGGCGGCACTGAGCAATTCGGCGGTGGAACGCGAATCCCGGTTGATGGCGACAATTCCGATACTGGTGCCGATTTCGAAACTGCGGTCCTGGTACAGGAAGCGGAAGTCACGCACCGCGCCACGGATATTCTCGGCCACGCGTACTGCCTGCTCGATACTGCAGTGGGTCAGCAGGACACCGAATTCGTCACCCCCGAGGCGCGCCAGAATGTCGGCCTCGCGCACCATCGATTGCAATAGGGCGGCGAGCTGGCGCAGCAACTCGTCCCCGGCCACGTGACCACAGACATCGTTGACCACTTTGAACTGGTCGAGATCGATATAGCAAAGCGCGTGGTGCGAACGCTGGCCACGCGCGTTTTCCAGCAGCCGCTTGAGCTGGGCCTCGAACTCGCGGCGGTTAAACAGACCGGTGAGCGGGTCGTGACTGGCCTGGAAGGACAGCTGGCGGGCCAGTTTGCGCGCCTGAGCGACGTCGTGGAACACCAGGACCACGCCACGCAGCTGTGCCGAGGGATCGCGTATCGGCGCGGCACAGTCGGCTATCGCCACTTGCCGGCCGTCGCTGCGGATCAACATCTTGTGACTTTCTTCAGTCACCCGTTGACCGCTCGCCAGGCATTGATCCACGGGATTTACCAGCGGCCGCCCGCTCTCTTCATCAAGCAGGCGCATGAATTTGCCCAGCGGGCGTCCGCGAATATCCATCAACGTCCAGCCGAGCAACTCCTCGGCCACCGGGTTCATGTATTCAACCTGACCAAACCGGTCGGTCGTGATCACGGCGTCGCCGATCGAATGCAGCGTGACCTCGGCTTTTTCCTTTTCCTCCTGCAAAGCGAACTCGGAAGTACGCACCCGCTCAAGCGCCTCGTGCAGGGCATTCTTCTGCTCCATGGAGTAGTCCAGCGCCTGGTTGATAAAACGCCCCAGGTATCCGAACTCGTCGTGGCGCTGCTCATCGAAACGGACATTCTCATCACCGACAGAAAATGCCTGCGCCGTCTCGACCATTTGCTGGAAAGGTGCAGTCAGTATCCAGTTGAGCACACGCTGCAGCACCAGGCCGAAAACCAGGAACAGCCCCCCCATGCCCACCAGCAGTTGCTTGCGGGCGGCGGTCAGCTGCCCTTCGATCGACGGCATTTGCAGAACCGCCACCGCATAGGTGAGCGGCTTGCCCCCGCCATTGCCCAGCCACAAGGGTCGCGTGTAGGTGACGGCGTCGGGATCATTGCTGCCGTAACTGACTTCCAGTGCCTGCGCTTTCAGCAACACTGACTCGATCTCTCCGCCGGATCCGCGGGCCAGTTGCGACACCAGTGCCGACAGTTGCTCGGCACTGGTATACCCGCGGCGCGCCAGGTGTGCATAGAGGTCCGACATGAAGCGGTCGGCAACGGCCTGCTGGTGCTGGCGTATCTGCGCTTCGCGTCCATCGAGCATGACCAGAACAATCAGCAGCCCGATGACCACCAGCCCCCAGAAGACGATGCCGGTAACCCGTACCGGCAGTATCTTCCTGGCGTCAGCCTTTGTTGACCTGGAAAGGTCGACCATTGGCAGGCCCTAACGAAACCCAACCATGCGCAGGCTGGTCAACATAGGGCAGACGCCGCTGATACCCGCACCCAGCAGGGCAAATCCCACGAACCAGGCCATCCACCACACCTGTTGCGGATAGATCCACACCGAGACGAGCAGAATAAGCGCAATCGTCAGGCGCAGCGCGCGCTCCGCGGCAAAGTGGAATCTCACCGGCGCGGCAATGTTGAGGGGCTGGACGTTGCATACGTTTCTGGCATCACCCGCCACCAGCCGGTTGACCAGCAGGGGCAAACGCCAGCCGGTAATCCCCTCGAACAGCAAATAGCCGATCAGGATCTCTACGCCGAGCATGTTATCGAAGTACAGGAGTGCCAGAAGTACGAGGCCAAGCAGCAGCCGGGATTGACGATCTGTCATACGCACTTGATCAATTTCTAATTCATGACGACCGCGCCGCCGACAAACACAACATCGACAGACCTGCTCTATTCTTTATATGCACGGCGTGGCCCGGGGGTTTCAGCCGCGCCGCCACTGGGTGCCTCCCGCCGCGTCCTCCAGGACAATCCCCAGGCTCGTCAGTTCGTCGCGGATGCGGTCGGCCTCTGCCCAGTCCCGATCTGCGCGTGCCTGTTCGCGCCGTGCCACCAGAGCGTCGATGG